>JAICXU010000065.1 GCA_025934595.1 Polyangiaceae bacterium
CAGTTCTTTTCGACCCAGACACAACTCTCAGCGTGCAGCACGCTGCGCTGGTAGTTAGCGGGGTCGAGCCGCAGGACGGTCGCGGATGTGGCGCTCAAGACTGCGGACCCTTACGGCCACAAGCGCCGGCGCGTTTCCTGCGGCCACTTCTCCGGCTCGAAGCCGTGGGTCTTGAAGAGCGCCATCACGACGCGCTCCATGCCGAACCCGAGGCAGGCCGAGTGCGCGACATTGCCTTCGCTCGTGTGAATGCCGAACGATTCGCCGAAGTGATCTTGGTGATAGTTGAACGAGCACACGGCGGTGGGCTTTTCCTCGGACACGACCGGAATCACCACCTCGAATTTCAATTCTTGCGCGCGCTGATTGTCCGCGAGCATGCGCCCGCCACGTCCGAAGAACGGATCGGACGCGACCTCGGGGCGCGCGGGGAGGCCGAGCGACCGAAGCATCTCGACGCCGCGCTGCAGCCACATGTCGCGCCATCCAATGACGGTCTCCGGCGTGCCGACGCGCACGACCTCGTGCACGCGAAACGCTTGCATTCGCGTGGGATCGGGAGATGGCTCGTGTCGAAAAACCCAGTTGAACATCTCGACGAGGCGACCCTCCTTCGGGAGCACGTCACCGGCGAACGACGGATACACGGGGTAGCAAGCCGCGGGAGAAAGGACGACCTTCGTCATCTTCTGGAGATCGTCCCATCGCTGTCCCTCGCGAATGCGTGAGCGCAGCTGCGCGTGGGCGCGCTCGTCACCCTCGAAGCTGAATACCGAGCCCGCGAGCTGCGGGAACGAGTCGAGGAACCCGCTCTTTTCGAAGACTTGTCGATCGAGGATCGGCGGGAAGAGCATGCGCTCGGCGCCGTCGGGGGCAATGACGCGCGAGACCAGGGCATCGAAACGCGCGAGGACGTCTTCGAACACTGCGCCACGACCGAAAGCACCTTGAACGCCGACAGGAATGATGAGCTTGTGGGCTACTAGCCCATCATAGAGCTCCTGCGACGAATCCTTGCTCGTCCCCATGGTCACACTCCAGTTCCTCAGTCGTCCTTGAGTACCAACAAGAGGGATGCGTTGTTGTTGTAGATGCGATCGTTGGCGACCATGAGAGCGGCCGAGTGGGCGTCGCGGAGATGCCGGCCCACGGCAAACGTGGAGTCGTTTCGATAGCCGTGGATTCCGCAAATCGAAAGCGCACGGTTGACGATGTCGACGACGAGCTGTGAGGTCGCGATCTTGAGGTTGTTCATCTTGAGGGCGAGCGCGATCGACGAAAGGGCGTCGTCATGCTCGGCGTCCGGCCGGATCGTGAGGCGATGCCATTCGTCGGCGACCTCGTAGACGTTGTTGCTCATCAGTTGAAGTTGGCTCGAGGCCTCGGCGAGACGCAGCGCGCCGGGCGGCACCGCTCCCGGCTTCGACCGCGCTTGCATGCGCACGAACGCGCGCGCACGTGCCAGCGCCGACGTTGCGATGCCGAGCCAAGCGCTCGACCAGAGGATGTGCGAATACGGAACCATCGTCTCGCTCGAGATCGTCGCGAACGGCACGGGCAAGATTCGATCGTCAGGGCCCGACGCGCGCACGTGGAACGCGGGGCTGCAGGTGCCGCGCATGCCGAGCGTGTCCCAGTTGCTCTTTTTCTCGAGCGAATATTCGCCGCTGCACAAGAGGACGAGCACCTGATCTCCCGGCGCGGCGTTCGCGGAGGCGCGCGCCGTGAGAAGGAGGGCGTCGGCTTCGGCGCCGTAGGAGATCGTCGTCGCGTTCTTTTCCACCGTGTAACGTCCCGCTTCGCGGACGACGGCGGCGATGCTCGTGCGTGTCTCCCCACCGACGCCGACCTCCGACGTCACCGACGCGAGAAGCAGCTGCCTCTCGCAAATGTCCCGAAGGAACGCCCCGAAAAATGGCGCGTTCGCATGATGCCGCACGATGCATGCGACTTGAATGACGTGCATCGCGTAGATCATTCCGGTGGCCGCGCATTCTTGCGCCAAGGCCTCGCAGATCGTGCCGAGCTCGACGATGTCGGCGCCACCGCCGCCGAGCTCGCGCGGAATGCCGGCGCTGAGAAGGTGCTCTTTGCGGAGAGCCTCGATGGCCTCGCGAGGAAATCGTGCTTGCTTGTCGACGTCGTCGGCGTGAATCCGTGCGGTCTCGATCGCGACTCGACGCGCGCGGTCGAGCAGAGAGATTTTTGGCGGTGCATGCGCCGCCGTCAGTCGGTCGGGGCGATCCAACGTCGATGTCACCATCGTCAGGTCCTTTCGTGAGACAACCGCGGTCATCGGCTGGCCAGCAATTCTTCGACGGCACGGTCGATCGCCGAGATGCTCTCGAAGACGCTTCGTCTCAACATCCGATCGGGGAACTCGATGTCGAGCAAACCCTCGAGCGCGAGCATGACGTTGACGCTGGCGTGCGACGTCATCCCTGCTTGGTAGAGATCCGTGTCGTCGCCGATCGAATCGATGGCGGCGGCGAGGCGGGCATGATCACGGAGGATATTTCGAATCTCGTCTTTCACGACACGCTCGCAACGGGGAGTCTTTCGCCGATGACGACGGCGCCCGCGTAATCTGCTTCATGAGTCATACTGAGAGAGAACCGAACGAAGCCCGCTGCGTCTGCAATGGCGCGCGCCTCGTCGAACAGCTGCACCGAGCACGCTCCGTTCGGCGCGCGCTTTACTTCGATCGATCGCCAATTGACGGCTTCGTCGGTGCGGCGGAGAACCTTCAAAACGGCTTCTTTTGCCGCGAAGCGCGCTGCGAGACGCATGGGCGCGTTCGCTTCGTCGCCGAGGCAGTAGGTGAGCTCGCCGGATGTGTAGATCCGCTGGAGGAATCGATCGCCGAACTGTGAGATCGAATCGACGATGGCGCGCACGTGCACGAGATCGAGGCCCACGACGAAGCCTCCTCGATCTTCGTTCGTGGCTTCGTTCGCACGTGGCATGGTGGAGGCTTGCTCGCTCATCGCAGCGCCTCCTCGGTCACCCTCTTGTTCGTGTGAGCGCGTCGCATCCGCGCGTCGAGGATGTGTGTCACCCTCGCAGGAGCAGAGGCTTGGTAGAGAATCCGGTGGTGGTGAATCGCGTCACGCTCGTGCTCGCGGATCGTGAGCATGGCTCGGACGAGGCCATGCAGCATGTTCACGCTCTTCGTGATTGGCGCTACTGCGGCGGTTGGAAAGATGTCCCTCATGTGCGCTTGCAGCAGGTGCATCGTCCATGCCCGGGCTGCGCTGTCGCCGTGACGAACGAAGCGTCTCGACGGCGCTCGTAGCCGCGAGCCAGATCGACGCCGCAACGTGGCGGCAGCGCTCGCATGAACCACCGGGAAACGCGCGCTTCGCGGTCAGCTCGAGCGCTTTTTCGGCGCGCCGCCATTTGCCACACTGTGGCGCGTGGCGTGTACGCACAGCGGCGGCGTCTCCCTAACTTTGCTCGATTCTTTGCGCTGGACCGGCGTTTGCTCGTGGAGGCAGGAGTGCAAACGCCCAACGACGAGATCGATGTCGGCAACGCCAACTTGTTCGACCTGGAACAGGTCCGACACTACTTCCAGTTCGTCTCCGGTTCGCTACGCCGTCGGAGGAAGCTAGCCATCACGACGTTCGTGTCCATCATCGTGGTGGCTCTGCTCGCCGTCGCGACTCTACCACGGAGCTACCATGTGGAAGCGAAGCTGCTCGCGCAGCGTAGCCAGGTGCTCGCGATTCGTGGTGATAGCCCCGACGCTTCGACGGCGCCGTCGCGCGGCGCAGCCGAGACCGTGATGAAGCACGACAACCTCGTCGAGATCATCAAGGAGACCGATCTCATCCACCACTACAACGACCATCGCGCGATCTCACAACGCGCCCTCGATCGCGTCCGCGGAATGTTCAACCCGGCCGAGACGGAGCAGGAGCAGCTCGAAGATATGGTCAACCTGCTCGGAAAAAAGCTCAACGTGTGGACGAGCGACGACACGGTGTCGATCGCGATCGATTGGCCCGACGCGCAGATGGCGGCGCGTATCGTCGACATCGCGCAGAGGAATTTTCTCGACGCGCGACATGCGCGGGAAATCACCGCGCTCGTCGAGTCGATTGGAATCCTCCAGGGTCACGTGAAAGGCTTGCAGAGCGACGTCGACGAGGCCGTGAAGCAGCTCGAGAATCTCCACGGTCAGCGCACGGGGCCCGCGACCGCCACTGCGAACGCGAACGCCGAGGGTGAGACGGCCCATGAGACGCACGAGACGGCGATCCCGAAGGCTGCGGCGTCCGACGAGCACGCGTCCGGGCCGCAAGCTTCGGCATCGGAGCTCGCCGAGCTGAAGTCGTCGATCGACGCCGATCAACATGCCATCGACGACATGGAAAGCGATCGCAAGCATCGCCTCGCCGACGCGCAAGCGAAGCTCACCGAGCTCCGCACGACGCTGACGGAGAATCATCCCGCCGTCGTCGGGCTGAAGCAGACGGTGGCTTCGCTCTCGACGCCCTCGCCGCAAGTCGCGGCAAAGCGCGCGGAGCTCGCATCGATGCAAGCCGAATACGCGAACAAGCGCGGCGAGCGCCACGACGAATCCGGACCCGCGGTGACGAGCTCGATCACGACGGCGCCGCCGCAGCTGCCGAGCGAAATCATGCGGCTCGACTCCGAGCTTCGCGATGACCGCGACCCCACCGTCGTCTATGCACGCGGTCATTTGCGCGACGCGATGGAGAAGTATTCGGCGCTCCGGGCGCAGATCCAAACGGCGCAGATCGATCTCGAGACGGCGCGGGCGGCCTTCAAATATCGCTACAACGTGCTCACGCCCGCGGAGGTGCCGCGAAAGCCGACCAAGCCGAACGTGCTCCTCGTGCTGCTCGTCGCGCTCTTCGCGGCGCTGGTCTCCGCGGTCACGATCGCGGTCATCGCGGACGTGCGCTCCGGCGTCCTCGTCGAACGATGGCAGCTCGAGACGATCCTCGGCTCCCCCGTGCTCGGCGAAATCGAGATCCCGAGGCTTCTCCCACGGGGGCCCGGATGAGCTTTGCTCCAACCGCCACCCGGCGGGACGCGTTTCACGTGCCTTCGCTCGATGGCATTCGAGCGGGCTCCTTTCTGCTCGTCTTCGCCGCGCATGCGGGCCTCGGAGCGATCATTCCAGGAGGCTTCGGAGTCACCGTCTTTTTTTTTCTCAGCGGCTACCTGATCACGACGTGGCTCCGTATCGAGCACGAAAAATCTCACACTGTGAGGTTTGGGTTTTTCTATCTCCGTCGCGCGCTCCGCATCCTGCCGTCGTTCTATCTGGTCCTCGCGCTGGCAGCGACGGCCGCTTACTTGGGCGTCATCCCTCATGGCGTCAATCCACGTGCGCTGGCGGCGCAAGCTCTTCACCTCGCCAACTATTGGATCGTCGTCCACGGGTATGGCGGGCAGCCTGCGGGTACGGGCGTCTACTGGTCGCTCGCCGTCGAGGAGCATTTCTATCTCGCGTTTCCGCTTCTTTTTTTGATGTTGTCGCGCTTCATGAAGGCGCCTCTCACGCGCGCTTCGGTGCTGTGGATCCTCTGCGCGGTCGTGCTCGCCTGGCGTTGCGTGCTCGTGTTCGGTCTGGGCTCGCCGCCGGATCGCACCTACGTCGCGAGCGACACGCGCATCGATTCGATCTTGTTCGGCTGCGCGCTCGCCCTCTACGGCAATCCGGCGCTCGACGAATCGCGCTTCTCCGAGCGCACGTGGAAGCGCGTCCTTTTGCCCGCCGCGCTGCTGGTGTTGACGGCGACGTTCGTCATTCGCGCGAACGCGCTCCGCGAGACGTTCCGTTACACGGTGCAAGGAATTGCGCTCGGCCCTCTCTTCATCGCCGCGGTGCGATACCCGGATTGGGGCGTGTTTCGCCTGCTGAATTTGCGGTTCGTCAGCTTCCTCGGCGTCCTGTCCTACCCGCTCTACTTGGTGCATCACGTCGTGCTCGAGGGGCTGAGCGCGTCGCTCGGTGAGGGCGTGCTGCGTGCGGTCATCGGCTTCGGCATCTCGTACGCGATCGCATGGACGATCCACGAGATCGTCGAGAAGCCGAGCGCGCGGCTTCGACGCAAGCTCACGAGCACGAAGGAAGCGCCGAAAGTCGCCGCCCCGCCCGTCCTCGCCGTGGCGAGCTTGCAGGTTCGTGAGCCATGAAGGCGGTGAGCTTCGCGATCGTGATCGTCGCGCTGATCGCGGCGTCCGCGGCGGCGTCGATCGTCGGCGACGGCGCGTTGTCGCTCGCAGTGGCTCCCGCGCTCGCACTCGCGCTGTTTTTCACGATCTGGAAGGTCCCCCTTCGCTATCCGATGTTCGTTCTCACGTTCTTGGTGCTCACACTCGAGAACCCGAGCGAAGCGCCGGCCGAGGGTCTCTGGAAATCTCCGCTCTACCAAGTGGGCGCGCTTCTTCTCACCCACTGGAATCTCACCTCCAGTCACAAGTGGCTGATCTTCTCGGGCGTCGACATCGCGCTCGTCACGTTCCTCGGAATTGCTCTCTATCGCTGGCTCGCGCGCTCGCCGATCGACCTGCGGGGACACGTCGAGAGCGCGGCGCCGCTCCGGATGTTCCTGGTCTTGAGCCTCGCCGGAGCCGCGTGGATGTGGATCTACGGAATGGCACAAGGCGGAGCCGATTTCGCGAGCTCGCTCTGGCAGGTGCAGCGCGTCGTCTACTTGCCGATGTTCTGTTTCGTGTTTCTCGTGGCTCTGCGCGAGCACGAGGATCGCGTGACGCTCGGAAAGATCTTCGTCGTCGCCGCGTGCATCAAGTCCGTTCTCGCGATCTACATCCACGCCACCGTGGCGCCTCCGCCGGGCGAAGCCGTTCTCGGATACGCGACGACCCACGAGGACTCGATGCTGTTCGCGGGCGCGTTCTGCATTCTCGTCGCGCCGCTCTTCGAGAAATTCGACAGGCGGCGCATCAAGACATGCCTCTTCGTTCTTCCGCTCTTGCTCTGGGGCATGGTGGCGAACCATCGTCGCCTCGTGTGGGTCGAGCTCCTCGTGGCGCTCGCCGTGATCTTCGCGCTCACTCCGTGGACACGCGCGAAACGCTCGATTTGCAGGGGTTTCGTGCTCGCCTCGCCGCTCTCGCTTCCGTACATCGCGATCGGATGGGAATCGAGCGCGTCGATCTTCTCGCCCGTGCAGACGATTCGATCGGTCATCGACTCCAATGCCGACGCCTCGACGGCGTGGCGTGATTGGGAGAACTACGACCTCTTCTACACGATCCGCCAGCATCCGCTCTTCGGTGTCGGGTACGGCCACGGCTATACCGAGATCGTCAAGCTGCCCGACATCTCACAGTCCTATTCACTCTACCGATTCATTCCTCACAACTCGATCTTGGGCCTGCTCGCCTACGGCGGGTTCGTCGGGTTCACCGCGCTCTGGATGATGCTCGTCGTCGGCGTCTATCTCGCCGTGCGATCTCACAGGTTCGCGAAGACCACGAACGATCGCGTCACGGCGCTTGCGGCTCTCACCGCCTTCATCGTCTTCTTCGTGCACTGCTACGGCGACATGGGCCTCGGAACGTGGACCGGTGTGTTCCTCGTGGCGCCCGCTCTCGCCGTCGTCGGCCATCTCGCCGTGAGCACGGGCGCGTGGCCCCAGCCCGCAGGCGCACGAATTCGCATTCGCGAGATCTTCGGCATGCCCGAGCCCGCGGAGCCGCCTCCCGATATGCTCCCCGTCCTTCAGAGAACGGAGTCGCCGTCGTGATCGCCTCCGATCTCGTCCTCACGGCGCTCGCCGTGCCGGATCTCATGGCCGCGTCGTATCTCATGGCGCTGTCATGTGCGTCGCAGCGTTTGCCGGAGACCGAGCGCACGCCGCCCCACGTGCGATTCGACATCGTCGTTCCCGCTCACGACGAGCGACAGGGCATCGCGGCCACGGTGGCGAGCCTCCGCGCGATGGATTATCCGCGCGATCTCTTTCGCGTCGTCGTCGTCGCGGACAATTGCACGGACGACACCGCAGAGCGCGCGCGGCTCGCCGGCGCCGAGGTCCTCGTTCGTGAGGATCGTGAGAAAAGGGGAAAGGGCTACGCGCTCGAATACGCATTCGAGCGAATTTTGGCGGAAGGGCGCGCGCACGCCGTCGTCGTCGTCGATGCCGACACGGTCGTCTCGCCGAACCTCTTGCGCGTGTTCGGCTCGCTCGTGAGCGCCGGCGCGCAAGCCATCCAAGCGGAGTATCGATCGCGGAATCCGGACGCGTCGTGGCGCACGCGCCTCATGTCGATCGCGCTGGGATCGGTCCATACGCTGCGATCGCGCGCGCGAGAGAGGCTTCGCGTGTCGTGCGGGCTGCACGGCAACGGCATGTGCTTCACGTCGGCGCTCCTTCGCAAAGTGCCCTACGACGCGTTCTCCATCACGGAAGATCTCGAGTACTCGATTCGTCTCGCCGAGAAGGGGCATCGCGTCGTGTACGCCGCGGAGGCGCGCGTCCTCGGCGAAATGCCGACGGGTGAGCGAGCGAGCCGCACCCAACGGGAGCGCTGGGAAGGCGGCCGCAGCGAGCTCGCGCGACTTCACGCGCCACGGCTCTTGATGCGCGCCTTGCGCGATCGCGACAGCATCGCGCTCGACCGCGCGATCGATTTGCTCCTGCCTCCCCTCAGCACGATCGTCGTCACGATCGCCGTCGGCATCGTCGCGTGCGCGATGCTCTCGCTGCGCGCCGGCGTCATCACGGGCGCATCATGGCTGTGGATCGCGAGCGGCGTGATGGTGCTCGGTTACGCGGCGCGCGGGTGGCAGCTCTCCGGCACCGGCTCGCGCGGTCTCGGCGCGCTGCTCCACGTGCCTTTTTATCTCGCATGGAAGCTCACGCTTCCTTTGCGGCGACGCGAGCACGCGCGCGGTGAATGGGTGAGGACGGCGCGAGAGCGAGGCGCGCCGTGACCTCACGATCGCGCGCACCTTGGCCAGTCGTTCCGCTGCTCGGTGGATCGGTGGTCGTCCTTGCCGGCGGCTTCACGCTTTGCAGCCGCGTGACGTCGCATTTTTCTTCGCCCACCGCCGCGCCTGCGAACGCGCAGGCGGCGAGCGTCGCGGCGCGCCCGTCGTCCGGCGGCGTGATCGACGTTTCGATCGCGATCCACTGTGACCGACCCGCGCACGCGATCAGCCCGCTCATCTACGGAATCGGCGTGCAACCGAATCACGACGCGCCCGACTCGCAAGAATGGCTGCTCGGAGCGACCGCGCGGCGTTGGGGAGGCAACCACACGTCGCGTTACAATTGGGAGCGCGGCAACGCGTGGAACACGGGCAAGGATTGGTACTTCGAGAACGTCGATTACGATCACGCGAAGACGCCCGCCTACCAGCGCTTCCTCGACGACGACGTCG
>JAICXU010001064.1 GCA_025934595.1 Polyangiaceae bacterium
AGGATTCACGTCGATCGCACGAATCGATACCCTCCAACTCGCGTCGAGGCCGCGCTCGCGGAGCAAGATCGCGAGCGAGTAGGGCTCCTCGCCCGACGAGCAGCCGGCCGAGAGAATGCGGAGCGTGCGATCTTCTGCACGCGCGGCGATGCGCTCGGGCAAGACGATCTCGGAGAGCGCATCGAGCTGCTCTTTGTTACGAAAAAAATACGTCTCCGAAACGGTGAGCCATCGTGCGAGCTCGCGGAGCACATCGCGGTGGCCGCCATCGACGGCGGCGAGGTACCCGTGCGCATCCAAGCGCGTCGCGTCGGTGCCGCGCTGGATCAAATCCGCGAGGAAGCTCGATCGCGATTCGTCGAAGGAGAGCCCGAATCGACGCGCGATGATCTCGCGAAAACGATCCACGTCGTGCGTCGAAATCGAGGAAATCATGAGCCGGTCGGTCGCGCCTCGATGGCGTCCCACACCGACGAGGGAACGAGGCGCGCGTCTCGCAGAACCACGAGAAGATGCGCGTCGAGATTTCCGAGAGCTTGGACGACGCCGTCCGCCGCGTCGCGAAGGAGCGGTGGAAAATCCGTCGCGAGGTCGGGCAGCTCCCGAATGCCGGAGACCTCGTCGACGGCGAGCGCGACGATTCGATCGTCCACGCGGAGCGTGACGAAACGCGCCGACGACGACGAGGACCGCGCGACTGAAAAGAGCGCCGCACCGTCGACGACGGGCGTCGGCCGGCCGCGGATCACTGCGACGCCGAGCACGAACCCGGGAACGCTCGGCAGCGGATCGACAGGCAGAGGACGCATCGTCTCGGCGACGCTCGCGATCGAAACCGCGCCGAAGGAGGATCCGACGCGAAAAAGCAGAGCTCGATTCGATGAAGACATGCGCGCGCCAGCGAAAATCGTAGGCGTTCACGCCATGCGCAACAAGCGGCGCGCTGCTACTCCCAAAGGAGTACGAAACCTTTTCACACGCGCGCTTCGATGCGCACGCTCAGAGCTCGTTTTCGTCCTGACACGTATCGAACGCCGCTTGGCTCGCGGATCTCGCGTGCTCGATCGCGTCGTTCTTCGGATCGTCTTTCACCTTCTTCACGGCGTCGCGCGCGGTGGCCCCGCCCTTCATCACCGCGTCGCGCGCGACTTGTGCAGGATGCACGTTTTGAAGCGCCGCGCCGTAACACGCTTGCTTCTTCGAGTCGGTCCAAAAGTCGGCGCACTTCGCTTCGGCCGGCCCAGCCAGCGCTTTCGCTTTGTCGACGGCTTCCTGCCACGCTTGATACGCCGTCACTTTCGCGAGCGCGCACTTCGCCTTTTTCGGATCGTCGGCGCTCGCAGCGGCGGACGGAAGCTTCACTGCCGATCCCGCGCCGGTCGTCGCGCCCGGAGCGCCCGAGCCTTCTTCGGTCGCACCCGCGCCGGCGTCCGCATTGACGCCGGTCGCCTTCTCGAGATTCGCGACGCGCGCTTCGAGCGCATCGATGCGACTCTTGCCCGCACATCCGCGGACGGCGCTCACGAGCAAGAAGCTCGCGAGCAATCCTCCGACGCCAATCGCCCAGAGACGCGGCGGCACGCTCATCAGCTTGATGAGCCACGCGGGTCTCGTGTCGAGCGGCGATTGCCACGATCGGTCGTTATTATTTTCGTTCATGTCGACGCGCGGAGCCTCGATCGCATTCGCGGGCGCCGGCGCCGCGAC
>JAICXU010000404.1 GCA_025934595.1 Polyangiaceae bacterium
GCGGCGATCGGGCTCCTCGCAGGATGGGACGTCACCGGCATGATCCGCGGTGCGACGATTTTCGTGGCCGCGATCGCGCCGACTCGCGACGCAACGACGTGGATCGATTGGGCGCTCGAGAAGCCCTCGGGTCGGCTCACGCTCCTCGAGCCGACGAGCCGCTTGATTGCGATCGGGCCCGCGGTGCCGGAAGAAGGATCCGCGCTCGGCGCGGCCGTGACGACCTACGCGCTCTTCGAGTCGCGCGATCACACGCAAGAAGAGGCGGCGCTCTTCGAGCGCATCGACGCGGCACGTTCTGCGCGCGGACTGCCGCGTCCCACGCGCCTCGTCGGATTTCCCGAGATGCACGAGCACGCGCTGCACGTCCTCGATGACGGGGAAAATCCGCTCGTCGCGCTGCAGGAGATGCTCGTCGCCGCGAGGGACAAGAGCGGTGCTTCGTCGATGGGCTACGTGCTCGAGACGACCGACGTCGCGCATTTTGCATTGCCGGAGAACGTGCTTCGTCCCGGCAATCTCCGTGTCGCCGTCGCGATCACGCATCATAAAGTGGAAGGCGCAGCATGGGGTCAGTACGTCGTCTTCCTCGTGACCGTCGGCGACTACGTTCCGCAATCGATGGAAGCGAAGAACGCGCACGGCGCGAACGAGGCGCGCTGACGCTTCCCTCTTCCGCGATCAGAAGGCGCGACCGCAGATGCTTCCGGTGACTTGCGGATTTTGATTCGAATCGTCGTTGACGTGCACGTCGCACGCCGTCACCGCGACATTCGTGCTTCCGATGGTCCCCTTGTAGGTCAGCGAAGTGGACGCGAAGTTCTCGCTGCGCGTGGTCGATGAATCGAAGCTGCCGGTGTTCGTGATCGTTCCATCGAACGTGAGCGTGTCGCCATTTTCGATCGCCTTGCAGGCGGTGAGCGCGAAGGTCAGGTTGACCGTCGTCAAGTTGTGCGACGTATCGACGCTGTCACTGCCGGTGATGACGGCGGTGCCGCCGAGTGGACAAGCTTGCGTGGCGTTCTGCGCGCCAGAAGGCTTGCCCGCGACGGCTTCGTTGTAGAGGTTCGAAATGAGATCGTCGATCGCGAAGCCCGCGGCCGTGTCTTGGCACGTCTGATCGCATCCACCACCGCCGCCGCCACCATCGGTGTCGCTCGAGACGGGTGTCGTGACCGGCGAGCTGCACGCAGCCACTGAAAGGATGCACCCGACCAAGATCATGGTGACCGACCCGATCCGAATTCCTGCTCTCATCGATTTCGCCCCTCTCCTCTAGACCGTCAAACCACCAAGGATCTCACTCTCCGTGGATTCGCGTCAAGGCGGCGCCACAAACTAGGACGACCCGCGCGGCGGCGTAGGAGTACAAGTCCCACATGGAAGATCGCTCGCAGTCTGGGTCGGGTGGAGAGCCTCAGGAGCTCAATAGCTGTCGCATTTGTGGAGGCGATGGCCGCATCGAAAACACGTTCGGTCAGGTCGGTCGCTGTCCGAGCTGTCACGGATCGGGGCGGCGTAGCGAAGACACCGGATTTCGCGATGTGACCAAGACGAAGGCGTCGCATCATCGGCCGACGAATCGAGCCGCCGTCGTCGAGAAGCAAACCTGGCCGTCGACGGCCGACGGCGCGAAGCTCGCCACCGAAATCCGCGACGCGCCGGGGCTCTCCGCAGAGACGAAAGCCAACCTGACGCGCGACATCATCGATCACGAATCGACGCACGGGCAGTGCACGAAGACGTTCATGAGAAAAGTGCGAAAGCAGTTTCGTCCAGCATCGACGTGATCACGTAGATGGCGCTAGACGGCGGAGCGTTGCGGCAAACGAGCGCGATGCTCGATGGGCGTAACGCCCGTCCAACGTTTGAACGCGCGAAAGAACGCGCTCGGCTCGGAAAATCCAAGGAGAAACGAGATCTCTCCGAGCGATAGCCCCTCGCCCAAATAGCGATCGGCGAGCGCCTTTCGCGTCTCGTCCCGCAGCGCCTGAAACGATTTCCCCTCGTCCTGCAATCTTCGCTGCAGGCTCCGCGCCGTCATACCGAGCCGCTTCGCGACGCCCGAGAGCTGCGCGTCGTCCTGCGAGAGCGCATTGCCGAGCGCACGTCGCACTTGATCGACGAGCGGCGGATCCTTGGACGTGCTCGCGCGCTTTCGCTCCGCCGTGGGGAGCAGAATCGCGAGCAGGCTCGGATCTGCGGTCGTGAGCGCGGCGTGTGCATCGTTTTTTGCGAACACGATCTCGGTGCGCTTCGCTCCGAACTCCACCTTCGTTCCGAAGAACGCACGATACTGCGCCGCTTGTCCCGACGGGAGCGGATGCGAGAAGCGAACGGCGACGGGCTCGAGCTTTCGATTCGTCATGCGGCGCGCGTTCGAAAGCACGAGCGCGAAGCAGAGCTCGTGTGACGCGGGAGCCGGCGCTTCGCTTTCGACGACGACGCGCAGCGCGAGACCTTCGGGCGCATCGACGAGCGCGACCTCGACGGCGTCGTCCAAGATGCCGAGGTAACGCACCCATTGCGAGAGCGCTTCACGCAATGTCGGCGCGGAACGACACACGTACTCGACGATGCCGAACGCGCCTTGCGGCATCAGGTCGGCGATGCGGAGCGCGAGCGCCGGATCCTTCGCGAGCCGCGCGGCTTCTGCCCACGCGACGCAGAACTGCGCCGGCGAGACGCGCGCTTCCGGATCGGCGATCATCTGCGGCGTGAGATCGGTCGCGCGCCAGAGCGCGTCGAGCGCGCCGTCGATCGATGCGAGCGCCATCGCGAGCGGCTGCACGAGCACGGCGCTGATTTTCGCGGTCGACGCCATGTCTCGCGATCCTAAATCACGCGCTCTGCGAAAGCACGACGAGCCACGCGACGGCGGCGGGGAGCGCGAAACCGAGCGACGACCACGCGGCGCGGTCGATGCCTTGTCGCTTCACGAGCGGAATCGAGATCGCGCTGAGATCGCCGAGGTCCATGCACGCGTTGAAGAGGAGCACGAACGGCAACGTCGCGGGATGCGACAGCGCGTAGAAGACGAGCACGCCGAGGCCGACGTCGCGCACGCCGAAGAAGCGCGCCATGAGGCGCGTCGTCGGGTTGTCATGGGATTCCGGAAAGCCGAGAAGATGCGCGCTGCGGGCGGCGGCGACGAACGGGATCAGACCGAGGATGATTCGTCCGATGCCCATCGCGAAAATGACGTGGTGGAGCATTGAGGGATTCTCCTTTTTCGAAAGAGGGTCGAGGCGATGAAGAGACCGAGCACCGGCATGGGAAAGGACGTCACGAGACCCGAGTTGTAGTGATGCGAAAGAAGCCAGCGCACGACGTGATGCGATTCGCACGTGAGCGAAAACGCGAGGACGAGCATCACCGCATTTCGTGACGAGCGCCCCGCCGCGAACGCCAGCGTCATCGCGAGCGAGAGGACGAGCATCACTTGGAACATCGCGTAGGCCGCATGACGGACCGACCAATCCGCGAACGGCGCGAGCGCGAACGCGACGATCGGATCGTCGTACATGCGTGTGAAATATTCCTCCGCGAGGTGCGGCACGTAGACGCAAATGCAGGCAAAAAGAAGCCGATTCATGACGCGTGCGAGGTCGCCTCGTCGACGTGCTGCTTCTCGAGATCGCGCATGAAGTCGAGCACGGCGGACTCCATTTGATCGATCCCCGGATGCTCGGTCGGCATGTGGCTCGCTCCTTCGAGCACCACCATTTTCTTCGGACATGCGAGGCGATCGAAGAAGCGACGGCTCAGCGAGATCTCGGTCATCCGATCGACACCGGGATGCGTGAGGAGGACGGGACACACGCCGAAGGCCTCGGGCTCGAGATCGGGCGCCGTGTGCATGAGCGTGCGAAGAAAGCGCGCGGGCACCCAGTTGCCGCCGCCGAGACGATCGTGCGAGCAGAGATGCGAGAGCTCGGGGATGTTCGAGATGCGATTCATCTTCGACATGAAACGCATCGGCATCGGCAAGCCGTCGGTCACGGGATGCATTTTTTGGAGCAGCCACAAGCCCGCGCTCCCGAGCAGCTTCGTGCGCGCGAATCCTTGTCGCACCGCGGGCTCGCGAGGATCGGCGAGTGTCGTCGCGATGAGACCGGCGACTTTGCGCGAGCGCGCCGCGGCTTGATACGCGAGCAGGCCACCGAGGCTCACGCCGAAGAGCACCACCGGTTTTCCATCGCGGGCGATCTCCGCGTCGATGAGCGCCGACACGCAATCGACCCAGAGCGGATAGACGAAGCGATCGCGCGGCACGGCGGTGAGGCCGTAGCCCGGCAGATCGGGAGACACCGTTTCGTATCCGTAGCGACGCGCAATGACGGCGGCCGGTGCCATCACGCGTCCGTACGCGCCCGCTCCGTGCAACACGATCACTTTGAATTTCGCGTTCGGAACGGCGAGCCAGCGGCGTTCA
>JAICXU010000209.1 GCA_025934595.1 Polyangiaceae bacterium
AAGAGCCGCGTGCGCCTCCACATCGTCGACGCTTTCCAAGTCATGGCGAACGGTGGCCCGCTCGACAAGCAGCCGCAGTATCGCTACCCGTATGAATCCGTGTTCGCGTCGACCGATCCGGTGGCGATGGACACGATCGCTTGGGAGATCATCGAGGACTTCCGCGCGAAGGCAAAGCTGCCGACGCTCACGGCGGAAGGCCGGCCGCCGGGCTACATCAAGGCGGCGGCGGATCTCGGCCTCGGGATCCATGATCGCTCGAAAATTCAGCTGCAAGAAGTCACGATCTGACCCCTCCTGCTGGGTATTCTTGCGCTCGGCGGCCATGGGGTAGTGGTAAGATTTTCCATTGGCGAGATGAGCACGACGCGGAAAGAAGAAGACGAGACGCTCTCGACGCCGGTCGTTCGTCCTACGCCGCAGCCCGTCGGTCGCGGCGACGGCTGTCTCGTCGTCATCTATGGCCCGGATCTCGGCCGGCGCCTCGGTTTGCCGAATCGCGCGTTCGAGGTCGGCCGCTCGTCGCAATGTGATCTGTCGCTCGACCAAGAGAGCGTCAGCCGTCACCACGCGCGGATCACGCGTGGAAAGAGACGCGGCGATAAGGGTGTAGAATACACCATCATGGATTTGGGATCGACGAACGGCACGTACGTCAACGACGTGCACGTCACCGAACGCACCCTCAAGGACGGCGATCAGATCAAGATCGGCCGCACGATCCTGAAGTTCATGACCGGCGACAACATCGAGACCAGCTACCACGAAGAAATCTACAAGCTGATGACGGTGGACGGGCTCACCGGTCTCTTCAACAAGCGCTACTTCAACGAAGCGCTCGATCGCGAGCTCCAGCGCGCGACTCGGTACGCAAGGCCGCTGTCACTTCTCCTTTTCGACATCGATCATTTCAAAGGCAAAAATGATCAATTCGGACACGTCGCGGGTGACGCGCTTTTGAAGCAGCTCGCACAAGCCGTGAAAGACAAGCTGCGTGCGCAAGACGTGATCGCGCGTGTGGGCGGCGAAGAGTTCGGCGTGCTCTTGCCCGAGGTGGACTCGGAAGGTGCCTTTACGACGGCCGAGAAAATTCGGGTCGTCGTCGAGAAGACGCCATTCGCGTTCGACGGCGAAAAAATGCCTTCGACGATCAGCATCGGCGTCGCGACGAACGGGCCGAAGCTCGCCGCCGCGCTCGCCCTCTATGGCGCGGCAGACGCAGCGCTCTATTCCGCGAAAGCGCGGGGAAGAAATCGCAGCGTCGTGTCGGAGTGAAGGGACGACGATCTTCTCAGTTGCAGCTCGACAAATCCGGCAGCGTGCACTGATGGTCGACGCACGCGAATCCCGTCGCGCACGTGTCGCATTGTCCGTGACCGCATGAATCGCCCGCGATTCCGCGGCCGCCGCCGGTGACGCACATGGCGGTCGGTGGTGCGGCGTCTTGCTCGAAGCCGAAGTAACAATAGTTGTTGGTGCACACCGCATCTTGTGCACACGCCACGCTGTAGCTTCCGCCGGAGGCACCGCCGTCGGCGTAATGCTGGGGCTGCGGCGCGCAGCTCGTACCTGCCGTGAGGAGCGCGGTGCAGACGCCGGGCTGTCCGGCGACCTGCAATTTGCAGAACGACGTGCTCGGATCACATTGGACGTACGTCGGGCCGCCGGTCGGACCGCAAGGCTGCCCGACGCCCACGAGCGCGCGACACGTTCCCTTCGCGCCACCGTCTTCGTACTCGCAGTACGAGTTCGCTCCGTTGCACTCGATGAAGAGGCCCGATCCATTGTCGCCGCACGGATCGCCAGGATTTCCGAAAGCCACGCAATTTCCCGCGCCGGCGGACGCATCGTAGAGATCGCACGAGCCCGTCGTGTAATCGCAGAACGCGCTGTTGTTGAAGGGCTCGACGTTGCACGGTTGACCGGGCTGCGCGTACGGCTCGCACGTGGTCTGGTCCGCGGTTTGGTCCGGCGTGCGCGTGCACTGCAAACCGGTAGGGCAGGAGACATACGGCGGATTGACCACGCTGCACGGCGAGCCCGGTGCCGCGCTCGGTCCGCATTGTCCGGTCTGGTAGTCGCACGCTTGTCCGCTCGGACACACGACACCCTGGGGTCCGCAGCTCTCGCCGGGATCGACGACGCGCGCGCAGTATCCGCAGTGGCTCACGCCGTTCACGCACGTGGCGCTCTCGCATTGCGAGTTGAACGCGCAGCTCGCACCTGCTTTTCGCTCTCCGGGCTTCACGCATGCAGCAGGGGGATTGTTGAAAAAATCGACGCATGTCGCGCCCGCGAGCTGCACGGTGCACTGCGAGACGTCGGCCGGTGTCAGCGTCGAGCCGCTCGCAAACAAGAAATCCGGACACAGCGCTTTTTGGGCTTCGCACGCAAATGAGTATCCCTGGCATGCTCGGAGCTTCGCGCAGTACGCGTCGACGTATGCGTTGCAAGCCGTGACCGCGGCAGGATCGAGCGCGTCCGTGCCGCCATCGCTCGGCGCAGTGGTGGTGTCGTTCGAGCCGTCGAGAGGAGCGGCGCTGTCGTCGCCGCTGCTCGATCCCGAGCACGCCATCAGCGCGCTTGCGACCGAGCACGAGATGCAGAGAACCACCGCTCCCAAGCGAGCAAGCTTGCCGCGCGTGCCGCGAGCCACCCTAGAAAAGTGCATCTTCGAAATGTAGCGCGCAGGCTCGCGCGCGTCTTCATCGACCGCAAATCGCCTTGGAAAATCAGGGCGTGCAGGAGCTACAGTCGTCGACCGTGGCGCCTTCGGCGATCCACGCACGAATGCGTTCGAGCTCGTCGAGCGTCAGGTTTTGCGAGCGGTCGTCTTTTCCGGGCGCGGGCGGATAGGGCATCTGATTTCCGAGCACGTAATTGCTCAAGCGCGCGCGTTCGTCGTCCGACATTTCGACCCACGCGGTAAGCGGCGAGGGCCCCGTCGTGGGAGGGACCGCCACGCCGCCACAATTCGTTCCGTCGAGGATGCCCCCGTCGACCGTGGGTCGAGGTGCGAGGAGGAGCTTGTACATGACCCACGAATTTCCAGGGTCGCCGGGATCGATGATGGGCACGTCGATTCCGAACTTCGGATACGGCGGCCCGCCGGCGCCCGCGGTTGCGCCCGTATTCGATCCCTGCGCGACGCGTCCGATCGCCGTCGCCAAAACGCCTTGCGACGTCTCGAGCAGAAGCCCCGCCGCCGGCACGGTGTGACCATCCGGAAATCGCTCGCTCGGCGGCTGAATCGTGGGCGCGCCATGACATTGTCCTGCCGAGCAACGCGCTTGGAAAATCGGCAAAACGTCGTTGCAGAAGCTCATCTTCGCGTCGATGCCGCCCGCGTTCGCGGCCGCCGACGCCATGAAGCCGACCTCGCCCGTGCTCGCCGCATCCAGGATCGCGCCGTCGATCGCACGCGCGCCGCTCACATGATCTGGTGATGTTTGCGGCGTCGTCAAAATGAGCTTGTACGAAAGGCCTGGCGTGAGCCACGAGCCGCCCCCCGGATCCGGATTCGAGAGCGTCACGATCCGGCGCACGGGGTCGTACGTGACGACCGGCTCGAGAGCGACGTTGTTCGCGTCGCCCAACAAAAAAGCCTGTCGCGTCACGCTCGCGGGAAGGAGCATGCGATCGAACGCGATTTGAATCACGCCGTCCGCCGGCACCGCCTGCGTCGGCGATACGTTCAGCGCGACGACGTGAACGGGAGGTCCGACCGTTTGCTGATCGTGCTGCTTTCCCTGATCACACGCGGCCGCGAGCGTGCCGGCAACCGCGATCGCGAAGGCTGCTCTCAGCTCTCGGCGTAGAGGGAGAGCTGCTCGCGCACGACTTGATCGTTCACGCCGGTGCGAATGTGATCCTTCAAACAATCCGCGAGCGTGATCAGCAAATCGTCGACCCCTTTGTCCTCGATAAGCTTCGCAAGCAGCGCTTTCGCTTCGCGGCTGTCGTCCCCCCGCAGGAACTGGCGCACGGTCTCGATCGTGATCTCCCCTTGAAAATCCAGGTACACGTTGTCGAGCAGGTACTTCACAAGCTCTTTCATGGAGGCTCTCCGTAGTAAGGGGGGATTTGGGCGTATACGCCCCCGCATGCCGTTCCGGCAAGACCCTTCCGGCATCGGTCACGGCGTTTGCCGTGTTTGCGGCTCCGCTTCTGTCCTGTGATTTGGCGCGAGGTGTCAGCGGCATTGGCTCAGCACCGCGGCGCCGGGTTCGTGGCAGACGAGGCAGGGGCGCGGATTTCGGCGCATCTGCGTGGAGCACCCGCCCGCGAATCCGGCCGGGTGCGGAGAAAATCCTCCGCCGATCCCTTGGCCGCCGTGACACGTCACGCAGTCGCGCTCGGTGTGACACGAAACGCAGGCGTTCAAGTTGCGCTCGGCTTCGAACGAGTGATGTCCGGGCTGCCGGGGCGCGTCGCTCCATATCGATTTCGGCGGATGAAAACGGCCCGAATCGCGCGCGCCGGGCGGTCCGCTCATCGAGACGCCGACGCGCTGGTGGCAGCCGAGGCAGAAGCTCTGCTCGCGATGGCAGCTCTGGCACTTCATCGCATCCTGACGTGCGTCGATGGGATGCATGTCGATGTAGTCGTTCGGATGGATGCTGCGCGGGCGCACGCGGCCGTCGTGGCAACCGACGCAGAAATCTTCTTTGTGACAGTTCGCGCAGAACTCGCTGTCGGCGCCCGCGACGAGCTTGTGCCGCTCGATCCAGTCCGGGGTATGCGCAGCGTTGTGCAGCCAGCGCGGCGGCTTCAATTCACCGCTCGCGAAGAGCGTGCGAATGCGACCGGAGTCGAGCGGCCCGCCGGCGATGCCCGACTCTTTGGGATTCGATCGCAAATGGCACGTCGTGCAATCGCTCTTCGCCGTTCCGCGTGCAGCCGAATCCGGCATTTCGTGGCATTTGAAGCATCCGCGCATGCGCGGGAGCTGATCGCGCGTGGCGAGCTCGAGCTCCTCGACGGCGCCGTGACATTGCCCGCAGCCGATGTTCTTCGCGATGTGTTTCTGGTGATTGAACACCATGTTCGCGCGCGGCATCACGAGCGCCGCGACCGCGTTGCCGTCGCCTTCTTTGTAGCCTTGGTGACAGAAGCCGCATTTGCCCATCGCGTCGCCGCCGGGCTTCACGTCGGCCGGGTTCGAGTGATCCGAGTCGTGGCACGCGTCGCACGTCGTGCCTTTCGGAATGAGCACGTCTTGCGACGACTGGCTCGTCAGCGCCGCGCCGTGACACGTCTTGCACGTGGCGCCTGCTTCTTTGAGGTGGAACTTGTGATTGAAACGCAGCGTGATGTTCTGCTGCGGAAAGATGACGTCGGACGGTCCGTTGTCCGGATCGAACGATCCCGGCGGCAAGAGCTTCGTCGGCACCTCGGCGTCGCCCGGAAGCGGCGTGAGACCGTGGATGACCTCGTCCTTCGGCGGATCGGCGGCAGCCGCGATCGATCCGGCGAGCACGATCGCCAGCAAAAGAAGCCACTTCAGAACGAGCTTCGTTTGAAACGAAGAAGCTCGTTTCGTTTGAATATATAGCGCGCGCATCATGGTCATGGCGCCACCGCCACGGTCAGCCAGATCATCGAGCGGAAGCCCGCGCCGATGATTCGGTTCAAATTCATTTCTTGATCGAAGCGAACGCGCGACCTCTTCGCGATCTTGTAGCCGACGGAGGCCACGACGCCGAGGCTCGTCGCGTCGCGGTCAGGTCGCAGCTTGTCGTTCCATTGGTAGACGTTGACGCGTCCGCCGGCGAGGTAGCGATCGTAGAGGACGCGATCGAAGAAGAACTCGCCGCCCACGCGGTCTCCTTCTTGACCGAAGTTGCCGCTGCCGCGAATGCCGTTCATGTTCTCGCCGACCTTCTGGCGAATCGCGAGATCGAGGCCGCCGTCGAATGCGGCGCCGTTGCTCGGATAGTAATTCGGGTTGTTCGCGGCGTTGATGTTCGGCGACGCGACGTTGCTCGCGATGTCGGTTTGAGCTTGAAAAATGCGGGCATGGCCGCCGCCGGCAATGGAGAGAAAGTCGGAGATGGCCCAGTTCGCGCGCGCGCCGAGGTCGTTCATCGGCTCGCCCATGAAAAAATTCCAGATGGAGTCGGCGTCGTACGTAGGCGCGTAATAATCGTAATCGAGCGACAGCGTGAGCTTCTGGCCCACGTAGCCGTCGACCGACGCGTAGATGGTGGCCATCTTTGCGTTGTACATGTCCCACGAGAAGCCGCCCTTCACGCCGCCGTATTGCGCGAGGCTGCCCTCGAGGCTGTAGCCGATCTTCTCGGT
>JAICXU010000557.1 GCA_025934595.1 Polyangiaceae bacterium
AAGTCCTTCAGGATCTCGCTCACCTTTTTCTTCGCGCCGTCGTCGTCGCCGCCGATGAACATGTCGGGCGGGCCGCCTTCGAACTTCGGATCGACCATGTACGCGTTGCCGACGGTATTGAACGCTTTCACGACCTTCGCTTTCGGCAACCACCTTTGCACTTGCTCGCCGAGCGAATCGTTTCCGGCGATCGAGAGCTCGGGCATTTTGTTCGGCTCCATCTTCAGCGGGTTCGTCGCGTCGATGACGACCTTGCCGTCGAAAGAGTCTTTGCCGGCGAGACCGATGACGTTCTCGACGGCGTTGCCGAGCGTCGCGAGGACGACGACGTCTCCGAATTTCGCCGCGTCGGCGAACGAGCCAGCTGAGGCTTTCGCTCCATTTTCTTTCACCCACGCGTCCAATTTCGACGGTTCGCGCGAGCCGATTTTCGTTTCGTGACCGTGTTTGACGAAGCCCTTGCCGAGCGCCTTGCCGACGTCGCCGCTACCGAGAATTCCGATTTTCATGTGCTCGCCCTCCGGTGTGACTGCGCATAGCGACCAGGCTTGGTCGCGTCCTGAAAATGGCCTGCTTTTTGTTGCCTAGCGAAACGGAAAGGAGAGGGTAAGTACGCGCTGACGACACTTCAAGTCGGAGCGTCGCCGTAGTAGGAAAACCACCCAGATGACCGATCCGACGAGCCCCTCGACGCACAATCAAAAAGTCCCCGTCTCGATCCAAGACGAGATGCGGACGAGCTACCTCGATTACGCGATGAGCGTGATCATCGGCCGCGCGATTCCGGACGTGCGCGACGGCTTGAAGCCCGTGCATCGGCGCATCCTCTATTCGATGTACGACCAGAAGTTTTTGCCGACGGGCTCGACGCGAAAGTGCGCGGCCGTGGTCGGTGACGTGCTCGGTCGCTTCCATCCGCACGGCGACAGCGCCGTCTACGACGCGTTGGTTCGTCTCGCGCAAGGATTCTCGATGCGCTACCCGCTCATCGATCCGCAGGGAAATTTCGGTGCGATCGACGGATCGCCCGCTGCGGCCTACAGGTACACCGAGGCGCGGCTCGCGAAGATCGCGATGGAGCTGCTCAACGACATCGACAAGGACTGCGTCGATTTCGTGCCGAACTTCGACGATCACCATCACGAGCCGCTGGTTTTGCCGGCGCGCATTCCGAATCTGCTCGTGAACGGATCGGGCGGCATCGCCGTCGGCATGGCCACGAACGTCCCGCCGCACAATTTGGGCGAGATCATCGACGCCACCGTGCATTTGATCCGCCACAAAACCGCCACCGTCGACGACTTGATGCGCTTCGTTCCCGGCCCCGATTTTCCGACGGGCGCGCTCATTTACGGACGCGCCGGCATCGTCGCCGCACAGCGCACGGGCCGTGGCACGATCGTGATGCGCGCGCGCATGAACGTCGAGAAACAGCCCGGCAAAGGCGAGCGCGAGCAGATCGTCGTCACCGAGGTTCCGTACCAAGCGAACCCCGCGCGCATCGTCTCGAAGCTGGCGGAGCTGCGACAGGAAAAGAAGATCGAAGGCATCGTCGAGGGACGCGACGGCGTGCGCGACGAAGGCGACAAGGACGATCCGGTCCGCATCGTGATCGAGCTGAAAAAAGACGCCGTTCCGCAGGTCGTCATCAATCAGCTCTATCGCATGACCGAATTGCAATCGACGTTCGGCGTGATCAACCTCGCGATCGCCGGCGGTCGTCCCGCCGTCTTGAATTTGCGCGAGACGCTGGCCGCGTTCGTCGAGCATCGCCGCGACGTCGTCACGCGCCGAACGCGCTTCGAATTGCGACAGGCGGAAGCGCAGCGCGAGATCAACGAAGGCCTCGGCGTCGCCGTCACCGACATCGATCGCGTCATCGCGACGATCCGCGCCGCGAAAGATTCGGACGAAGCGCGCGAAGCGTTGATGAAGATGCCGCTGAAAGGCCTCGAGGCGTACGTGCGCCGCGCCGGCCGGCCGCAGAGCGAGATCGACGAAGCGAAGAAACGCGCCGACTACTTTTTGTCCGAGCGCCAAGCCAAGGCGATCTTGGACATGCGCCTCGCTCGCCTCACCTCTCTCGAAGCCGACAAGCTCGCCACCGAATACAGCGAGCTCTGCACGGAAATCGCGAGGCTCCGCGCCATCCTCGCCGACGAAAAATTGCTCTTCGACGTCATCGTCATGGAGCTCGAAGAGATCAAATCGAAATACGCGGACAAGCGCCGCACCGAGATCGTCGAGACCGAAGCCGACATCACCGAAGAAGATCTCATTCAAGAAGAAGACATGGTCGTCACCATCTCGCACGCCGGTTACATCAAGCGCACGAGCACGGGCGACTACCGCGCACAGCGTCGCGGCGGCAAGGGCAAGATCGGCATGGAGGCGCGCGACGAGGACTGGGTCACGCAGCTTTTCGTCGCATCGACGCACGCGTACGTCTTCTTCTTCTCGGATCGCGGCAAGGTCTACGTGAAGAAGGTGTTCGAGATCCCGGTCGGATCTCGCACCGCGAAGGGTCGCGCGATCGTGAACTTCGTCGGAATGGAGGCCGGCGAAAAAGTCGCGGCCATCGTCGAGGTGCCGAAGATCGAGCCCGGAAAATTCTTGGTCACGCTCACGAAGCGCGGACAGATCAAGAAGACGGAGCTCACCGATTACGTGAATTTCCGCGAAAAAGGCATCATCGGCGTGAAGATCGAAGAAAACGATCAGCTGCTCTCCGCCGGCCTCACCGACGGTAACCGCGAGATGCTCGTCGCCACGAAGATGGGCCAATCGATCCGCTTCCAAGAGAGCCAAGTCCGCGCGATGGGTCGCGCCACCGTCGGCGTCAAAGCGATCGACGTCGGCGACGACGACGCCGTGGTCGGGCTCGCCATCACCGATCCCGCGCGCCAGCACGTCCTCGCGGTGTGCGAGAACGGCTACGGCAAGCGCACGCTCATCGAAGAGTTCCGCCAGCAGAATCGCGGCGGCAAAGGCATCATCTTGATCGACGCGAGCGATCGCAACGGCCCCGTCGTCGACGTCAAGCTCGTGAAAGAACGCGACGAGCTGATGCTCATCACGGATCGCGGCCAGATGATCCGCACGCGCGTCGACGAGATTCGCGAGACCGGACGCAACGCGCAAGGGGTGAAGCTGATGAGCGTCGAAGAAGGCGAGCGCATCGTCGGCGTCGAGCGTCTCGCCGAGAGCGACGCGGGCACGAGCGAAATGCCGCCCGCCGGATCGATGCCTCCGCCCGACGGCGGATCGATCCCACCGCCGCCTCCCGCGCCCGAGGGCGATCTGAACTGAAAATGCTACGCACCAGGACGGGCGCAAGCCTGCGCCCCAAATCCGCCAAAAAAGCGGCAAAACCGCATCAACACCCCGCTACTCCTTTATGTTATCGGACGCTGGGTATGAAAAACTGTAACGAAGGGGCAAGTCTATGCGCGGGAGGGAGGGTGTCAAACCCGGCGTGAACCCATGGGCAGATTATCGTGTTCGGCAGAAAATGATGAAGCCAATGACCCCAACAAAAAACAATAGATATGCTACACAGGCGATTTTCGCACCGACGATGCTGGTTGTGCCGAT
>JAICXU010000305.1 GCA_025934595.1 Polyangiaceae bacterium
CCTCGCATGTTCTGCGCTCGCTTGCAGCAAGTCGTCGAGCGGCGGTGCGGCGCCGGCCGGAAGCGGGAAAGGCGGCCGCGGCGGGAAAGGCGGCGGTGTCGAATTTCCCGTCGAGGTCGCGCCGGTCGATCTGCGACAAATCGGGTACGTGATCACCGCGCCCGGATCGATCAACGCGTTCGAGCAAGTGCAAGTCACCGCGCGCGTGTCGGGCGCCGTCGACAAGGTTTCGTTCACCGAAGGCGCGACCGTCACGCAAGGGCAAGTGCTCGTGACGATCGAGAGCGAGCGCTATCAAGTCGCGGTCGACCAAGCGAAGGCCGCGCTTGCGAAGACGCAAGCGGCGGAGTCGAACGCCGAGAGCCAGCTCGCGCGTCGCACGGGCGCGACCGCCGACCATCCGGGTCTCATCACGGGCGAGGAAATCGCGACGTATCAAACGCAAGTGCAGACGGCGAAGGCCGACGTGGCCGCGGCGACCGAGGCGGTGAAGGTCGCGCAGCTGAATCTGCGCGATTCGTACGTGCGCGCGCCGATCGCGGGCGTCATCCAAACCCGCACCGTGGAGACCGGACAATATCTGCAGCCGGGCGCGGTCCTCGCGACGCTCCTCCAGCGCGATCCTCTCCTCTTGAAATTCCAAGTCACCGAGCAAGACGCGCCGCGGTTGAAGCCGGGGACGATCGCCAACATGGCGCTGCGCGAAAGCCAGAACACCTACCAAGCGAAGATCACGCTCGTCGCGGGCTCCGCGGATCCGCAATCGCATTTGGTGCCCGTGCAGGCGGAGATCGACGACAAAGAGCACAAGTACTGGCTCAGGCCCGGCGTCTTTTGCGACGTCTCGATTCCGATCGGCGGCACGCGACCCGCCGCCGTCATCCCCGAAGGCGCGGTACGCGCGAGCGAGAACGGATTCATCGCGTTCGTCGTCGAGGGCACGACGGCAAAACAGCGCATTTTGACGCTCGGAATGCACACGCCGGGCGGACAGGTCGAGGTCACGAACGGCCTCAACGCGGGCGACTTGCTCGTCGTGCTCGGCGGTGAGCCGCTCACCGACGGCGCTTCGGTGAAGATCTCGGAGCGCACTACGCTCGAAGGTTTCGACGCGGGCCCCGCGCCGAGCGCCACCTCGAGCTTCGTGCAACCGCCCACCGTCGGCAGCGGTCATCGAACGGGCGGAGCGCCGGCCGGTAGCAACGCTCCCGCGTCCACGTCGAGCACGACGTCGGTCACCCTCGCTCCGGGTGCTCCGTGAATTTGACCGACGTCTGTCTGAGACGTCCCGTCTTCGCATGGATGTTGATGGCGGGAACGGTCCTCTTCGGAATCGTCGCGGCCACGCGCATCGGCATCAGCCAATTTCCCGACGTCGATTATCCGACCATCAACGTGTCGGTGTCGTGGCCGGGCGCCGCGCCGGAGGACGTCGAGACCGGCATCGTGAATCCGCTCGAAGAAGCGCTCGCGCAAGTGGAAGGCGTGCAGACGATCACGTCGTCTTCGTCGACCGGCAGCGCACGCATCACGGCCACGTTCGATCTCTCGCGCAACATCGATCTCGCGCTCCAAGACACCCAAGCGAAGATCGCGCAAACGCAGCGAGGCTTGCCGCAAGACTCGAATGCGCCCGTCGTCTCGAAGAGCAATCCCGACGATCAGCCGATCATCACCGCCGGCGTTTCAGGGCCATTTTCACGGCAATTGCTCGCGGACGTCGCGCGCTATCAAATCGAAGACCGGCTCCAGACGATCCCCGGCGTCGGGCAAGTCACGACGATGGGCTACGTCGATCGGAACGTGCGCATCTGGGTCGACGCCGAGAAGCTCAATGCCACGGGTCTCACCGTGAGCGACGTCACGCAGGCGCTGCAAAAGGAGCACGTGACCGTTCCGAGCGGCGCGCTCGACACGACCCAGAAGAATTTGAGCGTGCGCGTGCTCGGCGAGGCGGCGGACCTCGCGACCTTGAAGGGCATCATCATCAAACAGATCAACGGCGCGCCCATCCGCATTCAAGACGTGGCGCTCGTCGAAGACGGGTTCGCCGACACGACGTCGACGGCGCGCTACAACGGCCAGCCCGTCCAAGCGATGGGCATTTTGAAGCAGCGCGGCGCGAACGCGGTGGCGGTCGCGAAGAGCGTGCGAGCCGCGCTCGACGACGTGCAAAAGACGCTGCCGGAGGGGATGAAGATCGACGTTCTCTTCGACACGACGCAATTCATCCAAGAATCCGTGAACGAGATCGAGCTCGAGCTCGGTCTTGCGCTCGTTTTGACGGCGCTCGTGTGTTGGATGTTCTTGGGCTCGCTCTCCTCGACGATGAACGTGCTTCTCGCGATCCCGATGTCGCTGCTCGGCACCGTCGCGTTCATTTATTTTTTCGGATTCACCCTCAACACGTTCACGCTACTCGGTCTCTCGCTCGCCGTCGGTCTCGTGGTCGACGACGCGGTCATGGTCATGGAGAACATCTTCCGGCACGCGGAGATGGGAAAAGACCGCATGAAAGCGGCGAGCGACGGTACGCACGAGATCACGTTCGCGGCCCTCGCGGCTACGCTCGCCGTCATCGCGATCTTTTTGCCGGTCGTCTTCATGAGCGGCATCGTCGGAAAATTCTTCTTTCAATTCGGCGTCACGCTTTCGATCGCCGTCGCGTTTTCGTACGTCGAAGCCATCACGCTGGCGCCTTCGCGATGCGCGCAAATCCTCGACGTGAATCACACGAAGCGAACGACCGGCTTCGGCGCCGTGATCGACCGCGCCTTCGATCGCCTCGCCGCCTTCTACGGACGCGGGCTCGCTCGCGCGCTCGATTTTCCGTACACCGTCATCGCGATCGCGCTCGCGATCCTCGGCGCCGCGCTCTTCGTCGCGTTCAAGCTTCCGAGCGAGTTCGTGCCGTCGCAGGATCAAAGCCGCATGAGCATTCGTTTGTCCGCAGCGGTCGGCTCCGACTTGAATCAGACCGACGTGCTCGTGAAGAAGGCGGAGGCGATCCTTGCGAAGCACGCAGAAATTCGCGGCGTGATGTCGACCGTGAGCGGCTCGGGCGGCAGCTTGTCGGTCACGCTCGTCGATCCGAAAGATCGCAAGCAGACGCAACAAGAGCTCTCCGCCGTCTTCCGCAAAGAGCTCACGATGCCCGGCCTTCGCGTGTCGGTGCAGGATCTCTCGCAGCAAGGCTTCACGGGCCAAAAGGGATATCCGCTCGAGTTCTCGATTCGCGGATCGGACTGGAACGTCCTCATCACGAACGCGAAGAAGCTGAAAGACGAGCTCACCAAATCGGGCTTCGCGACCGACGTCGACATGGATTACCAAATCGGCTCTCCGGAGCTGCAAATCGTGCCGGATCGCGCGCGCGCATCCGATCTCGGCATTCCGATCTCCGACATCGCGAATACGGTGAGCTCGCTCGTCGGTGGCGTCGCGATCGGAAAGTATTCGACGGCAGGGCGACGCATCGACGTGCGCCTGCGCGTGCTCGCCGCGCAACGGCAGACGCCGGAGGACATCGGCAAGCTGATGGTGCGATCGGCGAACGGACAGATGATTCCGCTCTCGGCGGTGACGTCGCAACAAGAGCTGCCGGTCTTGCAGGCGATCAACCACGCCGATCGCCAGCGCGCGATCACGATCTACGGAAACATCGCCGCCGGCCACTCGCAGAACGACGCGCTCGCGTTCATCCAATCGCTGCAAAAGGAAGTGCCGACCGGCTACGAAATCGTTTTGTCGGGGCAGTCGAGCTCGTTTCAAGACTCGATGAGCAGCCTTCTTTTCGCGCTCGGTCTCGGCATTTTGGTCGCGTACATGGTGCTCGCGTCGCAGTTCAACTCGTTCTTGCATCCGGTCACGGTGCTCACGATCTTGCCGCTGTCGGTCGCCGGCGCCGCATTCGCGCTCGCCGCCCTGCACAAGACGCTGAACGTCTTCAGCATGATCGGCCTTCTTCTCTTGATGGGCATCGTGAAGAAGAACTCGATCATCCTCGTCGACTACGCGACGCAAATGCGGGACGAGAAAAAGGTCTCTGCACGCGAAGCGATGCTCGAAGCGGGCCCCGTGCGCTTGCGACCGATCTTGATGACCTCGGTGGCGACGATGATGTCGGCGGTGCCCGCCGCGCTCGGTCTCGGGCCGGGAAGCGAGACGCGCGGCCCGATGTCCGACGCCGTGCTCGGCGGTCTCATTCTTTCGACGGCGCTGAGCTTGCTCGTCGTGCCGTCGTTCTACATCGTGTTCGATCGCTGGAAGGCGCGCCTCTCGTTCAAGAAGAGCGACGTCGCCGTTCCAGTCGCCGTGCACGGCAACGGCGAGTAGATGATGTAGAGTGGACGGCGATGATCCCGCCGCTCACGGCCGCCGTCGTCCAGCTCTCGAGCCAAGACGACGTCACGAAGAATCTCGAGCGCGTGCGCGACCTCTCGCTCGTGGCGCGCGATCAGGGCGCGGAGCTGATCGCGTTGCCCGAGAACTTCGCGTTCATGGGCGAGGAAGAAAAAAAACGCGAAATCGCCGAGGAAATAAGCGGTTCCGGCGAGATCATGACGACGCTGAAGAGCACCGCGATCGCGCTCGGCACGTGGGTCGTCGCAGGCGGGATGCCCGAGAAGAGCGAGGATCGCGCGCGCCCGTACAACACGTCCGTGCTCGTCTCACCGACCGGCGAGGTCGTCGCCACGTACCGCAAGATTCATTTGTTCGACGTCGACGTTCCGGGCGCCGGTCCGCTCACCGAGAGCGCCGCGACGAAGGCGGGCAGCGAAGCGAGCGTCACCGAGGTGCGCGGCGTCTTGCTCGGCATGACGGTCTGTTACGACGTCCGCTTCCCGGAGCTCTTCACGAAGCTCGCGCTCGCTGGCGCGCGCGTCGTCACCGTGCCTGCCGCGTTCACGCTGATGACGGGCAAAGATCACTGGCACGTGCTGCTCCGCGCGCGCGCGATCGAAAATGAGGTCTTCGTGATCGCCGCCGCCCAAGCCGGCAAGCATCCGCGAAACCGACACACGTACGGCAAGAGCATGATCGTCGATCCGTGGGGCGACGTCGTCGCGCAGTGCTCCGACGGCGAGGGATTCGCGATCGCGCGCCTCGATTTCGCCGCGCAGGACCGCGTGCGCGCGCTGCTGCCCTGTCTGTCGCATCGCCGCATCGGCGTGTAACCTGCGACGCGGAGCGAGGGATGGCGCACGACCACGACGACGGCACGAGCCCGGAGGAGGACGCGCACATC
>JAICXU010000521.1 GCA_025934595.1 Polyangiaceae bacterium
AGTGGCCTCGTTTCGGGGAAGATGGCCGTCGTCTGGGACCAATTCGAGGCCGCGGCGGCGTCGTCGTCGTCCGAGTAGCTGTCGTCGGGCTCGTCAGCGCCCGTATTTCGCGTCGATCTTCGCGATCTCGACCACGCGCAGCTTGCTCGTGAGACTCGCGACGCGCGGCTGCTCGTTCGCGGGTTGATGCGAGCCGAGCCCGCGCAAGAAATACGGCGGAAGATTTCGAATGAGGAGGCGCACCTCCACGTTGCCGCTGCTCGACACGCCACCGCGCGACGTCGCAAGGGGAGCATCGTAGCCGTAGCTTCGCGTTTCGGTGGGCCTCAGCGGAGCGAGCGGAGCATTGTCGACTGGGCGTTTGCGAACGACCGCGCCGCCTTCGATGTATTGCTCCGTCGTTTCCTTTCCATTCTTCGTTTGGATGACGATGAGCTCGCCGCGCTCGTCTTTTTGCGGCTGTCCGCTGGCGTCGCCCTGCACGCTGATCTTGTCGACGAGCTTCGTTTGCAAGAGGACGAGATTCGGATCGACCTCGGTGCAACCTTGGATGACGGGCTTGAACTGATTCCCGTCCTCGCCGAACGTCGAATTGTCGCAGAGATCATTGTCCGGTTTCGCGAGCACGCCCGACTGGAACACGACCTCGCCGCTCTTGTCCTTCACGACGACCTCGAGCCAGAGCTGGCGCGCGAACGCGAAGCCGGTCGGCAGATTGTGTCCTGTTTGATTCGCGATCGAGATCTTGAACGCGAGCTTGCCCTTGGAATCGATCTGCGGGGCGCCGCCGTCGAACGCGATCGACGCGGCGAATCTCAAGAACGCCTCTCGCTTCGCGCGTTGCGAATCGGAGGTGTCCTCGAAGACCGGATCGACGCCGATGAAGGAGTGATCATGCACGCGACGTGGCGGTGAGGCGAAGTCTTGATCGAAAGGAATGTCCGCCTTGTCGGCCACACGTCCTGGCGCGTCCGGCATGTGACACGAGATGCACGTGCCGGTTCCGCCCTTCGTCTGGTACTCGCCGAACTCCTCGTTCGTTTGCTGCAAGACGAGATCGACGCCTTTTTGGATGTTGCCGTCTTGGTTGCGGTCGTAGGTGACGTTGTGGCAGCCGACACAAATGTTCTCCGGATGATCGAACGGAGGCGCGAATCGGCTCTTGTGGTACGCGTTGCCGACGCCGTCCGCGAGCGGACCGTAGAACGTGCGACCGGCGGTGAGATTTTGCTGGAACGCGGACGCTTGTCCGGCGGTGCCCGCTTGCGGCTCTTTCGTGAATTGATGACAGACGGTGCACGTCACGCCTTGGTTGCCGAGCGCTCCGTTCGGCATCGGCAAGCTCGGAGAGCCGTCGTGCAGCGCATCGACCGGACCATGGCAGTTGATGCAAAAGCGTTGGATGTCGGGCGGCACGTCCTTCAGGCTCGTGCGAAGGTCGGCGTTGTTTTGCACGACCATCATCGGTCCGCTCATCGCGTGCGCGTGGATGGACGCCTTCCACTCATCGTAGATCGCGCGATGGCAGTCCTTGCAATCTTCCGCGGGCGGAAATGCGGCGAGGACGCCGTCGTAGGCCGTTTTTCTCGGCAAAATCTGCTGCGGAAGATCGAGCGCGCCAATGACGTGCACCACGAGCAGCCCCACCACGAGAAGCGAAAGCGGAACGTGGATGACGCGCCATCGCTGCAGCCAGCCGACGAATTTGTGCTGCGAGACGATGCGCTCCTCGGCGGCATGTCGGCGATCGGCGAGGCGCGCGATCTCCGCGAGCACGGGGCGTTCTTCCGGCGGCACTTGCGCTTGCGCGACTTCTTGCGGTGAGCGATGCGCGGCGAGAAGCCAATCTTTCGTGCGATGCAGAGCTTCCGATTTTCCTGCCGCGAGCTTCTCGATCTCGGTCGTGAGATCTTGCGCTCGCTTTTTCGATCCCGCTTCCGAGTAATTGCCGACGCGCGGCGCCGCGATCTTCGGAACGATCCCGTAGACCATGCGCCACACCACGCCGCTCACGACGAGCGCGAAGAAAACCCAGTAGAGAATTTTCCCGGTGGAGACGCTGTTCGAAAAGAGCCCGAACCCCGCGTGCATCGTCGCGGCGACGATCGCGAGAATGCCGGCGCACACGTGGACCCAGAGCCACGCCATCATCGTGCCGCGTCCGAGCTTCCACTTCTCTTGCATCGATCGCTTGCGCAGCGAGAACGCGAACGAGAGCACGGTGAAGAAGATCGCGAAGCCGCCGAGGGCGAGGCCGATCGCAGTGTACCCGCGCGCGTTGGCGCTGAACCAATACGGATCGACGTTGACGAACGCCCCGCTGAACGCGGCGAGCAGAGCACCGAGCATCAGGAGCGTCGTCAGGATCGAGAGAACGATCCAGACCGACCCCCGTTCACTCAGCTTGATGTCGCGACGAAGAACCGGCGGCACCCTACCTGCCCTTCATCGCAAGACCGACGACGAGAGTTTCGGAGGCGAACGCTTTCATCGGGTCGCTGCGGAACGCGGCGCCCGTGGGACATGCCGTGACGCACGCATAATCGTTGTATCCTGCACATAAATCGCATTTCGCGGCGATTTTGGCGGTTTTGGGAGACAAGTGCTCGTAGAGCTCGTCTTTCTTTTTTCCGCCCGCCAAAAAATCCATCAGGTTGAAGAGGAACCCGCGCTCCTCGGGCACGGCGGGATGCATGCTGATGTTGCCGTACGGACACCGCTCCGCGCAGGCGCCGCAGCCGATGCAGTTGTCCTCGACGATCGAGATCTCGCCGGTGGGTTGGCGAACGATGCCGTTCACGCTGCAGAGCAGACACACCGGGTCTTCGCAGTGACGACACGCAGTCGGAAAGAGATAGTTGTCGAGCTGCAGGCCGCGGAGCTGGAGGCGACTGTGCTTGTGACGACGACCGCACGCCGTCACGCAGTTTTGGCAGCCGGTGCATTTCGTTTGATCGACGATGAGCACCTCGGTGCCGGTCGCGAGCCCGCGCTCGATCATCGACTCGGCGGAGAGCGCGAGCCGCGTGGCGTCTTTGGCGGCGCCTTTCACGGGCGCGAGCCACAGCGCGGAGCGCACGACCTCTTCGGATCTTTGCGCGCTCTGCTCGAGCATCGGACGCGCATTCGGATAATGCGACAGCACTTGGAAGAGATGTGGAGTCGGAACGAAGATGACCTCGGCGCGGCTCGCGGCGGTGACCGTGAACGGAAGGGAGCGCTCGCCAGCGAGCACGCCGTACGCACCGAACATGTCGCCTTCGCGGAAGTAGACGAGGACCTGATCTTCCTTCTCGCTGATTTTTCGCGAAACCCGCAAAAATCCCGTGCGAACGAGGAAGAGACCGGGCGACGGCAGCCCTTCTTTCACGACCGTCTCGCCCGAGACGAACACCTTCAGCTCCGCTTGTCGCACGAGCTCGTCGACGGCTTGCTCGGGCAACGAGCCGAGCGCCGAGGGGGATCTCGCGTACGTGAAGAGCGCGCGGCGGCGATAGAGCTCGTTCATCGTCTTCTTGAACGTCTCCGACACACCCATCAAACGATGCGCCGCCGCTTTCGGGATCTCGATCACCACCGACTGCTCGCGCGCCATCACGGTGTAGGGCTCGGGCCTGTCCGCCATGACCGAGATCTCGCCGAAGAAAGATCCGGGGCCGAGATCGAGCACGTGCGTTTGGCGGCCGTAGGTCGTGAGCCACTGCTCGAGCACGCCGGAGAGAACGATGCACATGCGATCGGTGAAATCGCCTTCGCGCGACAGCACCTCGCGCGGCGCG
>JAICXU010000338.1 GCA_025934595.1 Polyangiaceae bacterium
CCCTTTTGCTCTGCGATCTGCAGACGAACGCGCGCGTATTCGGTGGAGCCACGCCCGGTGCGCTCGAGCAGCTCGCGCGTGCGGTCGTTCACTTCCTTTTCGGCCGCGAGGTACTGCTTCATGACCGACTCGACGTCGAGCGTGACCTCTTTCGGATTCTCGGTTTCGATGTCGCCCGCGGCCGTCAGCGAGCGCACGACCTCTTGGGCGATGGGCGCGATCTGCCCGGCGAAAAGGCGCATGAGGAGTGGAATAGCGAAAGGGAAAGAAGAACGCTCTCATTAATTTCGTTTTCTGCGGAGAGCACGCGGCTCGGATTTGTGCGCTCGTCGCGCACGGGCGCGCTAGCATCGGTCTCATGGCGGCGTGCCCGTCGTGCGGCGGGGAAATTTCCGGGGGATCGTGCACACGGTGCGGTGCAAAGGCAGCGCTTGCGCTCGACGTGCCCGATCTCGACCTCACGCCCATGAGCACCCCGCGTGTGGCGCCCCGCGCCGCACCGAACCCCGCGCCGAAATCGGCACCGTCGCCAGCGCGCGCAGCCGCACCGATGGCGGCTCTCCCGGACGACGTTCTCGCGCATGACATGGGCGAGCAATCGTTCGAGCTCGATGCGCCGATGCCGCAGTCGCCGCCCATCTCGAGCCAGTCTCTGCCCGCGCCGAGCTCGGGCCGCACGGGCGGGGCGCCCGTCGACGGCGTACGCATCTCGGCCACGCCGGCGAGCGTGTCGGCGCCTCCGCCTTACGCCTCGGGCGCGCCGCCGCGCATGTCGGCGGCGCCGGAAGACGAAAAGCCGCGCATCGATCCGCTCGAAGCCAAAGCGCTCGCGGACTACGGCGAGCCGCCCACGAAGCTCCTCGAAACGCCGCTCTACGCGTTCAAAGTGAAGATGCGGCAGTCGGAGCTGCGTCGTGAGCTGTGGCGCGCGAAGCTCGCGTTCGAGCGATCACAAAAAGAACGCTCCGCCGCGGAAGCGGACTCGACGCGACTCGAAGAAGTGCGGCTCCGGCTCACGGCCGAGGTCGCGGCGAAGGAGCACGAGGTCGATCTGCACGAGGCGGCGCTTCTCGCGCACGACGCGGCGGCGTTGAAACGTGGCGTGCAGCTCGCGTCGGCCGCGGCGTTCGTTCTCTTCGTCTTGATCGCGATGCCGATCTTTTTCCGCATGTGCATCGGCGTCGATGCTCCGCCGCTGCCTCCGTAAAAAACCGCGGACGACCATTTCCTCTGCGCGCGTCCTACTTTTTGCGCTTCGCGGGCGGCGAGACGCTCTTCGAGCTCGCCGGCGCGCGAATGCTCGGCGACGGCTTCGGCGGAGGCGGCGGCTTGATGCTCGGCGGCGTCTTCATCTCACGCATGCCGAGCTGCAAGCGTCGCATGACCGCCTTCTTCTGCCGTTCCTTGTATTTTGCATGCGATGCCTCGCCGTGCTCATTTTTGGCTTCGGTATCGCGATCGATGATCTGAAATTCGCAGATGACGAAGATGACGGGACCGAGCGACCACGCACTGGAGGGCGCGCGCTCGAGCACCTGACGCGAGAGCCGCACCGGCATGTCCACGATGAAGTGGACGATGCGGTAGCTCTCCGCCGAGAAATGGTTGTCCGACGGTGTGTAGTCGTCGTCTTTTCCGGCCTGCATCTCCGGGAGCATCAATTTCAAATTCGGAAACTTCGAAGCGTACTGCTTGAAGTGGAACATCGAATTGATGCTCTGCCCGGGGATCGAATAGTTGAACGGAAAGAGCTTCTTCGACAGGTACTGCACGACGGGAAAGATGTCGTCGTAGCTTCGCGTGACGATGCGGAAGCGGAGCTTGTCGTAGATCGCGGCCGCCGCCGTCTCCTGTTTCGAGAGGAGCTTCGTGTAGAGCGAATCCTTGTTTTTCCGGCCTCCGACGAATTCGGTGATGGGGAAGCCGCCGGCGAGCATCGAGCCGATCACGCGATAGACTTTTTCTTCGACGAGGTGAAAGACCTCCTGGTCCGAGAGCGGCAGCATGAAGAGCAGCTCGCGGCCTTCGAGGTGATGGATGATGTGCATGCACTTCAGGACCGTGCACGCGCACATCTGCCGGTGCCCTTGGCCCGACGCGATGATCATCAGCTCCTCGGGGCTCGCGCGCTCGATCGGCTTCGGGATCGGAAATTCGAAGTGCCGTCGCAAGTAAGAGACGGCTTCCGTTTTGATCGCCTCCATGCGCGCGCGATCGGCGGGGTCGGTGGGGCGGAACTCTTGCGAGACGATGAAATCGCGCGCCTCCTGGTCGTTCTCGAAGTTGAGCCTGTGCCAATCGATCACCGAGTCGCCGCGTAAAAGAAGACGAACGGCCTCGAGATCCGCGAGCGAGAACTCGCCGATGCGCTTGAGCCTTTCCTCCATCATCCGCTAGAACATAACCGAAGCATGCGCTCGTACGACGTCGTGATCGTAGGCGGCGGGATCGCCGGCGCTTTCCTCGGGCGCCACCTCAAACTGGCGAAGCCGGATTTGTCGATCCTCGTGCTCGAGGCCTCGCCGTCGATTTCGGATTGGAAGGTAGGCGAGTCGACGGTGGAGGTCGCCGCGCATTACATGTTGAAGCGGCTGAATCTCGGCACGTATCTCTATCAGCATCATTTGCCGAAAAATGGGCTGCGTTTCTTCTTCGACAGCGAAGAAAAAGATCTGCGATTGGACGAGCTCAGTGAGATTGGACCGGATCATTTTCCGTTTTACCCGAGCTTCCAGCTCGAACGCGCGAAGCTCGAACGCGACCTCGTCGAGATGAATCGCGGCATCGGCATCGACGTCGAGATCGGTGCGAAAGCGACGGCGGTGACGATCGACCCCGCGTCGCGTCATTCGGTGACGTACGAGACGAAGACCACGACCTCGAACGAGACCGAGGCGAAGGCCGAAATGAAAACCGTCACGTGCCGTTGGATTTGCGACGCTTCGGGGCGGCGGCATTTTTTGGCGCGCGCTCTCGGACGCGCGATCCACAAAGAGACGCGGCTGAATACGGCGGCCGCTTGGGGGCGTTACGAGAACGTGCCCGGGCTCGATGCGTTCGTCAGCGACGATCCGGAATGGAAGAAGCGCGTGAAGTATTCGTCGCGGCATCTGTCCACGAATCACTTCATGTACGACGGCTACTGGATTTGGTTCATTCCGCTCGCCGGCGACTTGATGAGCGTCGGGCTCGTGTACGACAAAGATCGATTCGACGCTAAGGGCCTCGATCATCCGAAAAAACAAGCCGATTTCGAGTCGTTCGTGAAATCGCATCGCGCGTGCCGCGAGCTCCTCGAAGCAGGGAAGGGCGGCGCGAAGCTCGTCGACTTCCAGTCGTTCGCGCACCTGCCGTACTTCGCGGACGAATATTTTTCGGCGAAAGATCGATGGGTGCTCACGGGAGAAGCGGGTGCATTCACCGATCCGTTTTACAGCCCGGGCTCGGACTTCATCGCGACCGCGAACGAATTCGCCGTGTCGCTCATTCTCTCCGACATGAAGGCCGACACGAACGGCGACGCCGAGCTCGAGGCGCGCGCCGCCGCTTTCAATGCATTCTACAAGTTCAAATACGAAGCGACGATCCGCCTGTATTCGAAGCTCTATTCGGTGTTCGGGAGCTTCGAGGTCTTCAAGCTGAAGTTCCTGCTCGATTTCAACAACTACTACAACACCGTGTTTTGGCCGTTCCTCGCGGACGCGATCACCGACGTGAGGTGGCTCGGCGAAGAGCTGCGGCTCGCCGACCGCGTGCTGAAAGCGCAAGACGCGATGGCGACCGAGCTTTTGCGGTTCGCCGACAGCCTGCGCGCGCGCGGCGAGTATTTCGCGATGAATCGAGGGCGATTTCACAACGGGCTCGCGGGCGTGGCCGAGCTCGAAAAACGGCTCGCGTCCGATTTCGACAACTCGTTTCGGCGCGACGAGGTGCAGCGCGTGTATGGCCACGTGCTCGCCGCGCTCTTCGAAAACATCCTGCGCGAGCCCGGGCTCGGTTCGCGAAAGAGGGTGCTCGCGGAGCTGAATCTCACGAGCCTGTTCGCGTTCAAGGAAGTGTCGCGCGAGTCGCTCGAGAAGCTCTTCGTGCGCATCGGCGTGCGGCTCGCGAGCGAGCTGAAAAAAGAATTTCCGGATGCGGGCATCGACAAGGTCGTGATCTCGCGATTCGACGGCGAGCCGAGCGCGCCTTCCGTGCACGGAGCGGACGGGGCGCGGCTCACGCAAATCGAGCCGCGCGTGCGCGAGCTCTGGGATGCACGCGGCACGTCCCTCGTGCACCTCGAAGTCTAGAAGCGATGTTGCGGGCCCGATCCGACGCAGAGATTCGACGCACGCTCGATCGCGTGCGCAGGGATTGCGATTGGACGGCGAGACGTGAAGCCGATCCCGTCGGAATCGTGCACGGTTACGTCGATCGCGACGATCGCGAGATCGTTGCGCTCGTAGCCGCGCTCGTCGCGTTCGGAAATGTGGCGACGATTCGATCGAAGCTCCGCGATTTGCTCGCGCGCGTCGGCGACCATCCCGCGCGCGCCGCGGACGACGAAAAGAAGCTCTTCGCGAGCCTCCGCGGTTGGAAGCATCGCCTCTTTCTCGGCGAAGATCTCGCGCGGCTCATGATCGGCGCGCGCGACGTGCAGCGCGAGAGCGGATCGCTCGGAGCTCGCTTCGCCGAGGACCTTGCGCGCGAAGGAACTTTGCAAGCCGCGCTCGCTGCGTTTTGCGACGCGATTCGCGATCGCGGCAAGCTCGCGATCGGCGCAAAAAAAGGGAGGCGCGGGCCTGCGCACCTTTTGCCGAACCCACGAGGCGGCAGTGGCTCGAAGCGTCTCTTCCTCTATTTGCGGTGGATGGGAAGTCTCTAAATTTTTCAAAGAGTTATCATAAAGCACCTTTTCTGGGTATAGGCCTTGAAAGTTAGGCTTCATTGGGCACCTC
>JAICXU010001136.1 GCA_025934595.1 Polyangiaceae bacterium
CAACGTCGGCAGCAAATCCGGTCGCACGTAGAGGTACGCCGCGCCCGGTCCGCCGCAGGCCCATTTCACCGACCCGCCGCACGCCATGTCGCAGCCCCATTTTTCGAGCTCGAGAGGAACGGTGCCGGCGGATTGATAGCAATCGAGCAGCACCATCGCGCCGACGGCGTGCGCGCGATCGATGATGCGCTTCGCGTCGTACATGCCGCTCGATCGAAAGAGGACGTGCGAGATCGGCACGATGAGCGTCTCTTCGTCGATGGCGGCGCAGAGCTCGTCGATGGGTGCGTGCACGCCGTCTTTCGATTTCACGAGCTCGAGGCGCGCGCCGCGCCGCACTTGCTCTTGCCAGACGTAATGCACCGTCGAAAAATTTAGATCGTCGTAGACGACCTTGTTTCGTCGCCCTTGAAAATCGAAGCACGACGCGACGACGGCTTGGACCGTCGAGACGTTCGGCAAAATCGTGACGGTGCCCGGCGCGACGCCGATCACGCTGCCGATCAAATCACCGAGCGACCGCACCGCGGGGAGCCACGAATTCCACGCATTGATCGAGTCGTTTTCCCACTCGTCCAAAAATCGATTCGCATACGTGCGTGCCTTTTTCGGCATCGCACCGAGCGAGTGGCTGATGAGATGAACGCCTTTTTTCAGCGTCGGAAACTCGTCGCGGAGCGCGAGGAGACGCGCTTCTTCTTCTGCGGCCACGCCGCTCATGCTTTCAGCTCGCCCGGCACGAAGTCTTGGAAGAGCACCTCGCGACCCTGCCAAAGCGCGGGAAAAAAAGCGTGCTTCGCGTTCTTCTCCAGGAGATCGATCGCGTTGCCTTTGAGGCTCGGCGTGCCGCTGCCGATGATGCGGCGAACGAGCATCAAGTGTTGGTAGCGGAAGTTTTGGAACGCTTGATCGACGTCGATCATCGCTTCGGCGACGGCGAAGAGATCGCGATCTTTTTCCGGATCACGCAAGAGATCGACGATCGTGAGCTCCTTCTTCTTGCACGCGGATTGGAATGCTTCGTCGACTTTGTGCGAGCTCTTGATGAGAAGAGAGAAGCCCGGCGACTCGAGCCCCGAGCCATGCCCGAGCCCCTTGCGAATGTGGAAATACGCGACCGGCGCCAGCGTCTCGAGGAGGCGGAGCTGCTCGCTCATCAGCTTCTCCATCAAGTAGATGCGATGCAGGCCCGCGCGCGCCGTTTCGCACCGACCTTCGGCGAGGGCCGGCGAGAGACGCGTGATCTCGTCGTCGCAGACCTTCATCCAGAGCTCCTCGACCTGGTGCACGGTCTGGAAAAGAAGCTCGTCCTCGTGCGTGCGTGACTCTCGCGGCTTCTGCAGCTGCAAGAGCTCGGGCACGCGCAAATAGCGTTCATACTCGGTGATCGGCATTTGAGGCGAAAACTTACCTCAGACTTCTCCGCGCGCACCCGCGGAATCAATTCCTGACACGAATTGTGCTGCCTGAGAGCGGACGAGCGGCGGGGGGGGACAGAGTGGTGCGGAACGTGGAGACAGCGCGGGTGGCCATCGGC
>JAICXU010001070.1 GCA_025934595.1 Polyangiaceae bacterium
GAGTCACTCGTCGCGTTGACGGCTTTTTCGAGGTTGTTGTTGATGAACGCATTCGCGACCGCATCGGCGAGCTTCTTCGCGCGCTTCGGGTCGACGTCATCGACCTTGATTCCGACAAGGCGAGAGTTCTTCACCGGCTCGACGATCACGTGACCGCGAAGCGCTGCGCCGGCTTGCTCGACGCTGAACGGTTTCGACGGGGCCGACGATAGACCAAAGAACCGGTAGTCGCTCGCGAGGCCTGAATCGCGCGCCGCCTCTTCGAGCACCTTGCTCGATGTGATGATCTTGTATTCCGTCTCGTAATATTCCTGGTTGTCGAAGAAGTCGCCGCCGCCGAGCGGCATCAGCGCCTGCATCTTCGGATCGTCGATGGGACGATTCGCGCTTGGGTCGAGCTCCACGAGCGTGCCCGCTTCATAGATGCGCGGCAGCGTCTTCGTGTAGACGAGGCTGACGCCTCCACCGATGAGGACGCACGTGAGCACCATCGGCCAGAATTTTCGCAGCGTTCGCAGGAACTGCAGCACGCCCACGATCGCGTCGTCGGCCGCTCCATTATTGGCAGCGTTTGCATTCGACGGCGATCGGCGGAGGGCGCTCATGCGGTTCAGGAATTCCTTCGGAAATTCGGCCCAGGCCGTAGCACAAAGAATCGGGCGATGCGAGCCGAGCCATACATCGGTAAGCGCATCTCTAGGAAGGGCTCGACGCAGGGTCTGTTGCGGGACCTCCTCCGGACATTCGCGAATTTGCGCGCGAAAATTGCGCCTTTTCTCGCCGAGCTTGCGTGATATGAACCGCGGAGGAGGCTTCTTTGGGGCTCGGCTCGACGCGAAAAACGGTTCTGGTCACGGGGGCAGCCGGTTTCATCGGCTCGCATCTCGTCGATCGCCTTTTGGGTGACGGCTTCGAGGTCATCGGCCTCGACAACCTGATGACGGGCGATCTCGCGAACCTCGAAGCGGCGCGAAAAGACCGCCATTTTCATCTCGAGATCGGAGACGTGCGCGAAGCCCTCCCTGCCTACGCCGAGATCATTTTCAACTTCGCGTGCCCCGCGTCGCCGAAGCATTACCAAGCCGACCCGTACGCCACGCTCACGACGAGCGCGCTTGGCGCGCTGCGCATCGCGGAAGCGGCGCGCATGCGCAACTGCCGCGTCGTGCATGCGTCCACCTCCGAGGTCTACGGCGATCCCCTCGAGCATCCGCAGAAGGAAGAATACTGGGGCCACGTGAATCCGATCGGCGAGCGCGCTTGCTACGACGAAGGCAAGCGCATCGCGGAGACGGTGCTCATGGACGCGCGGCGCTCGCACAAAATCGACGCACGCATCGTCCGCATCTTCAACACGTACGGACCGCGCATGGCGTTCGACGACGGCCGCGTCGTCTCGAACTTCATCTCGCAGGCGCTCGCCGACAAACCCATTACCATCTACGGCGACGGCAAGCAGACTAGGTCGTTTTGCTTCGTGTCGGATTTGATCGACGGGATCATCGGCGCGGCGTTCGCGACCGATTTCGATCCGCCGGTGAACATCGGCAACTCGCGCGAGATCACGATGATCGAGCTCGCCGAAATCGTGATGAAGGTCGCCGGCAAAAAATCGGAGCTCGTGAAGATGCCGCTTCCGGCCGACGATCCGAAGAAGCGTTGTCCCGACACGTCGAAAGCGAATCGGCTTTTCGGCTTCGC
>JAICXU010000709.1 GCA_025934595.1 Polyangiaceae bacterium
AGCTCGAGGACCGTGTTGGAAAAAGCGTCGGCGACTTGTTTCTCCACGTACACGCGCTCGATGGCCGCGCAATTCTGCCCTGCGTTCGTGAGCGCGCCCCACACGACGCCGTTCGCGGCGCGATCGCGGTTCGCGTCCGCCAGCACGATCGCTGCGTCTTTACCGCCGAGCTCGACCGCGCACGGTGAGAGTCGCTCCGCGCACGCGTGCGCGACTTTGCGGCCGGTCGCCACGCTGCCGGTAAAAATCACGAGATCGACATCCGCCGACGAAAGAGCCGCGCCCGCATCGCCGCCGCCTTGCACGATCGTGAGGACGCCTTCGGGCAAGAGACCTTGGAACAAATCGGCGACGAGCGCGCCCGATCGCGGCGAGATCTCGCTCGGCTTGAAGATGACGGCATTGCCCGCGAGGAGCGCCGGCACGAGTGATCGCAAGGGAAGCGCGACGGGATAATTCCAGGGCGTGACGAGCGCGATGACGCCACGCGCGTCGCGATGCAAAACGCCGCGTTTTCCCGGGTACGAAAGAGGGTCGAGGGCGACGTCCTCGGGATCGAGAAGCTCCTCGATCTTGTCGGCCCAGTAATCGACGACGTCGGCCGACGGCAACACCTCGGAGAGAACGACCTCGACCTCGGGCTTGCCGACCTCGCGCGTGACGACGTTCGCGAACCTCTCGGCGCGATCGAGGATGCGATCGCGCACCGGCAAAATCGCCTTGATGCGCTCGTACGCCGAGAGCGCGGCCCACTTTCCTTGCGCCTCGCGCGCGCGCTTCACGATGTCGGCGATCTCGGAGACCGGCGTGGCGTCGACGGCATCGAGGGCCTCGCCGTCGAGGGGTGATCGCATGGCGAAAGGAGTGGGGGCCGCGGGCGGAGAAACCTCGGGAGCTGCGTCTGACATGGCGCGAGAGAATACAGCTTTCTCGAGAGCCCGGTGGGCACCTCGTCTATGCTCCGCGCGTGGCTCGCTCGAGCTCTCGCCTTGCCTTATTTTTCGCTCTCGTGGCCGCGATCGTCGGCTCGGCGAAAAACGTGTATTCTGCACCCAATGGCCTCGCGCGCGTGAAATCCAGCGGTGTGCTGCGCTGGGGCGCCGATCTGCAGGGCGGTGAGCCGTACGCGTATCAAGACGACGAGGGCAAGATCATCGGCTTCGAGGTCGACATCGCGAACGCGCTTGCACGCGAGCTCGGCGTACGCGCGGAGCTCGTGCAAAACGATTGGTCCAACTTGATCCCGTCGCTCGAGCGCGGGTCCTTCGACGTCGCGATGAACGGGCTCGAGATCACCGAAGCACGCCGCGCGCGGATTCTGTTTTCGAAGCCGTACTATCGCTTCGCGGAGCGTTTGATGGCGCGCAAGAACGACGCGACGCTCACCGTCGACGCGAAGTCGTGGCGCGGGCAGCGAATCGGGACGCTCGCGAACAGCATGGCGGAAGGGATCCTGAAGGAGGCCGGGGCCGAGCCCGTGCTCTACGAAGGCACCGAGGAGGCGTACATCGATCTCGTGCAATCGCGCACGCGCGGCGTGCTGATGGACGACATCATCGCGACGCGATACGGCGCGCCGCACGTCGAGCTCGCGGTGATCGGCGATGTGCGCGAGGGCGACTACGCGATTGGAATTCCGCAGGGCGACGGCGAGCTGAAGGCCGCGATCGACACCGCCCTCGACGAGCTTCGAACGAGCGGAGAGCTCGAGAAGATTTTGAGGAAGGCGAATCTGTGGAACGATCGCCAAAAGGAGCTCGACGCTCCCGAAAAAATCGAAGCGCCGCCTGCCCTCCCCCTACCGAAGCCGAGCTTCGATGGCGCGCGAATCGCCTTGTTTTTCCGAGGCGCCGCGATGACGCTCCTCGTGTCCACCCTCGCGATGATGCTCGCGATCGCAGGAGGCATCTCGCTCGCGCTCGCGCGCATGTTCGCGCCGGGCTTCGTGCGCTTCTTCGCGCACGCGTACGTCGAGGTGTATCGCGGCACCCCGGTGCTCCTCCAGCTCTACGTCATCTATTACGGGCTCGCGCCAATCATTCGCCTCGACGCGCTCACGGCCGCCGTCATCGGTCTCGGCATGAACTACGCGGCGTACGAAGCGGAGGTGTATCGCGCGGGCATTCAGGCCGTGCCGCCCGGACAGATGGAAGCAGCGCTCTCGCTCGGCATGACCGTGCCCCTCGCCGTTCGGCGCATTCTCTTGCCGCAAGCGTTTCGTCTCGCGTTGCCGAACGTCACGAACGATTTCATCGCGCTGCTGAAAGACAGCTCGCTCGTCAGCGTCATCACCGTCGTCGAGCTGACGAAGCAGATGACGATCACCGCCGTCGATCTTCGCAGCTGGCTCTGGCCAGGCATCGCGTGCGCGGGCCTCTACTTCGCGATGAGCTTTCCGCTGTCTCGGATCTCCAAAGTGCTCGAAGAAAAAATGGCGCGCGGATGACGGCACCTCTCCTCGTCGTCGAGAACGTGAAGAAGAAATTCGGCGACCGCGCGCTCCTTCACGGCGTGTCACTCGAACTTCGAAGCCACACCGTGACTGCGCTCGTGGGACCTTCAGGATGCGGAAAATCCACGCTCCTGCGATGCATCAACGGCCTCGAGACGTTCGACGAGGGCTCCGTGCGCGCGGGAGACGTCGTGATCGGACCGCACACGAAAGACGCGAGAAGCCTCGCGCTTCTTCGTCGCAAGGTCGGCTTCGTGTTCCAGCAATTCAACTTGGTCGCCCATCGCACCGCGCTCGGCAACGTGATCGAAGCTCCTGTACATGTAAAGGGTATGGAGCGAAGTGCCGCGAGTTCCCGCGCAAAATCGCTCCTCGAGCGCGTGGGGCTCGGC
>JAICXU010000079.1 GCA_025934595.1 Polyangiaceae bacterium
CTTAGCTCGGAGAATATGGGCCCCGCAAGCGCACCCGGCGTTTTTGCGCACGCTCGCGCGCGCGATTGTGCAGTGCGTTATGGAAAGCGCGTCCAAGGGCACGCGGCAGATTTGCGCGCTGGCGCGGCGGTGATACCGAAGCGGACGTCGCCACACGCCGTCCGCGTGTAGATTTCGATCCTCGCCCAATGCCTGAGCTCGTTCATCTCCACGTTCACACGCAGTACTCGATGCTCGACGGGGCGTTGAAGGTCAAAGACCTCGTGAAGAAGGTCGCCGCGGCGAAGATGCGCGGCGTCGCCGTGACCGATCACGGCAACATGTTCGGCGCGATCACGTTCTACAAAGCCGCGAAGGACGCCGGCGAGCAGGCGATCCTCGGCTGCGAGATCGACGTCGCCGATCAGGGGAAAACCCGGCATTTGCCGCTCCTCGCGGCGTCGCTCGAAGGCTACAAAAACCTCGTATGGCTCGTCTCGCGCGGGCACGTGCAGGCCAACGCCGAGGGCCCCACGGGTCATCCCTGCGTGTCGCTCGACGATCTCGCGTCGCGCTCGAAGGGGCTCGTCGCGCTCACGGGATGCATGGGCGGGCTCGTGCCGCAAAAAATTCTGGAGGAGGGTCCCGTCGCCGGCGGCCATCTGCTCGCAAAACTACGTGATGTGTTCGAGCCAGGAAATTTGTTCGTCGAGCTCCAAGATCACGGTTTGCCAGAGCAAAAAGTATTGAATGAGCTTCTCGTCGAAGAAGCGAAGAAGCTCGATTTGGAGCTCGTCGCCACGAACGACGTGCATTACGGCGCCCGTGAAGACGCCGAGGCGCATCTTTATCTCTCGTGCATCAAGACGGGGAGATCGTACGCCGAGGCGAAGGAGCGTCATCACGGCTCGTCGGAGATGTATTTGAAGAGCGCGGACGAGATGGCGGATCTCTTCTCCGGGTATCCCACCGCGATCGCAAATACGCTGAAAATCGCCGAGAAATGCGCGATCAAACTGAAGCTCGGCGAGCCCATGCTCCCCACCTTCCAAGTTCCGGAAGGCTACGACCTCGAGGGCTATTTCCGCCACGTCGCGCGAGAAGGTCTCGCCTCACGCTTTCGTGAATTTGCCGCCGTGGGCAAGAAGGTCGACGAGGAGGCCTACCGCGCGCGGCTCGAGATGGAGCTCGGCGTCATCGCGCAGATGAAGTTCCCCGGCTACTTCCTCATCGTCTGGGATTTCATTCGTCACGCGAAGGAGACCGGCGTGCCCGTCGGTCCGGGTCGTGGCTCCGGCGCCGGCTCTCTCGTCGCGTACTCGATGCGCATCACCGACATCGACCCGATCCCGTATCATCTTATTTTCGAGCGTTTTTTGAATCCGGAACGCGTCAGCATGCCGGACTTCGACATCGATTTTTGCATGGACCGACGCGACCACGTCATCGCGTACGTGCAGCAGAAATACGGTGAGGCGAGCGTCGGGCAGATCGCGACGTTCGCGGAGCTGAAGGCGAAGAGCGTCGTCAAAGACGTCGCGCGCTGTATGGCGATTACGCCGATTGAGGCGCAGGCGGTCGCGAATTTGATCCCGCGAAAAACTCCCGCTGAAACGTACACGATCTCCGAAAGCCTCGAGGTCGAGCCGAAGCTGAAAGCGCGTTACGAGACCGAGCCGCTCATTCGCGAGCTCCTCAACCAGAGCCAAAAACTCGAGGGATTGACGCGCCACGCCGGCAAGCACGCCGCGGGCATCGTGATCAGCGAAGGCCCGCTTTGGGATCATGTTCCCATCTTCAAAGACGACAAATCGGGCGCGTTGGTCACGCAATATTACAAGGACGACGTCGAGCAGGCCGGCCTCGTCAAATTCGACTTTCTCGGTCTCAAAACGCTCACCGTCCTCGATATTGCGACGAAGCTCATCAACGCGCGACCCGACTTTCAATCTCGCAAAGAGACGTTCGATCTATCCAAGCTTCCCCTCGACGACAAAGCCACATACCAACTTTTGGGCTCGGGCGAGACGAAGGGCGTGTTCCAGCTCGAGTCGAGCGGCATGCAGCAGCTCTTCAAAGACCTTCGCGCCGACTGCTTCGAGGACATCGTCGCCGCCGTCGCGCTCTATCGCCCGGGTCCGCTCGGCGCGGGCATGGTCACGAACTTCGTGAACCGTAAAAATGGCCGCGAGGCGATCGGCAAGATGCATCCGCTCGTCGACGAGCTGCTCGTGCCGACCTACGGCGTCGTCGTCTACCAAGAGCAAGTCATGCAGGTCGCGCAGAAGCTCGCCGGCTACACGCTCGGCGGCGCCGATCTTCTTCGCCGCGCCATGGGCAAAAAGAAGCCCGAAGAGATGGCGAAGCAAAAGAGCATCTTCATCGATGGCGCGCTGAAGAACGGGGTCGCGCAAGAAGACGCCGAGCGCATCTTCGGTCTCCTCGAATATTTCGCCGGATACGGCTTCAACAAATCCCACTCCGCGGCGTATGCGCTCATCACGTACCAAACCGCGTATTTGAAGGCGCATTACCCGGCCGAATTGCTCTGCGCGATCATGACGAGCGACAAGGATCGCATCGAAAAGGTCGTGCGGACGATCGCCGACGCGCGCTCGCTCGGCGTCACCGTGCTTCCGCCCGACATCAACGAGAGCGATACGGATTTCAAGGTCGTCTACACGAACCCGGCTGGTGACAAGAAGATCGCGCCTCGCGCGTTCGTCAAAGACAAGCTCGGCCCGCAAATTCGATTCGGCCTCGGCGCGGTGCGCGGCGTCGGCGGCGCGGCGCTCGAGACCGTGTTCGAAGCGCGAAAAGAAGGCGGACCGTATTTCGATCTCTTCGACTTCGCATCGCGCGTCGACGCAAAGAAGCTGAATCGCAGCGTGCTCGAGGCGCTCGTGCAATGCGGAGCGTTCGACACGACGCTCGCGAAAATGGGCATCACGCGCGCGCGTGCATTCGCCGCCATCGACATCGCGCTCGAGCGATCGCGATCGGCATCCCGTGATCGCGAGGCGGGGCAGACGAACCTCTTCGGGCTCTTCGATGCGGGAAAACCCGCCGGATCCGCGTCTTCGTCGGTGGCGAGCGCGGGCGATTACGTCGACGCGCCCGCGTGGGATCGCCTCGAAATGCTCAGCCGAGAAAAGCAATCACTCGGCTTCTACGTGTCCGACCATCCGCTCGAGCGATACCTGAAAGGCGGCGCGGGGCTCGCGAAGCTCGGCGCGATCGCCACCACCGATTGCGCAGGTATGGACGACTGGAGCGTCGTCACGCTCGTCGGCATGGTCGAGGGTTATCGCGAAAAAATCTTGCGCGACAACGGCGGAAAAATCGCGTTCTTCGAGCTCGAAGATCTCGTCGGTCGCGTGAACGTGAAGGTGCGGGGCAGGGAAATCGAAGCGTTCGCGAATCTCCTCACCGGCCGCGATCCGATCATCATCACCGGCAAAGTGAGCTTCCCGCGTCGCGACGAAGACGCGGCGGGCGAGGGCGAGGTCGAAGAGGTGAATCGCGAGGCGACGATCCTCCTCAACACGGTCGCTCCGCTGAGCGACATCGTGAAAGATCAAAAGCGGCTCACCGTCCGCGTCTCGAGCGAGAAAACGACGGCTGGGGATCTTCGAAAAATGAAGGAGCTCTTCGTATCGCGCCCGGGCATGTGCGACGTCATGCTCTCGATCGCCATGCCGACCGGGGCCGAAGCGCTCGTGCAGCTCGGAAGAGAATATCGCGTCGAGGTCGGCGATCCGCTGCTCGCCGGTCTCGAGCGCGTCTTCGGCGAGCAAGTCGCCGAGCTGCGATAAGAGAAAACCGCCAAGGCGCAGCGGTCGCCAAGGGGTCAGGGATCGAAGAGATCCAAAACCAGATCTTTTCCTCGGCGTCTTGGCGGTTCGATCTAGGCCAAGAGCGAATCCAGCTGTTTTTCCGCCTTTTCGCGGTCCTCATCGTATTTCACGAGCACACCGAGCGTCGCGCGCAAGGTCTCTTTGTCGAGCGCTTTCGCGCCGAGCAAGACGAGCGCGCGCGCCCAGTCGATCGCTTCTGCGATGCTGGGTGACTTTCGCAGATCCATTTTTCGAAGACGCTCGGCCACCTTCGCGAGATCTTGCGCGAGCGCCTTGCCGATACCCGGGACGCGCGTCTCGAGGATCGCGATCTCTCGCGACGGCGGCGGGTAATCGAGAAACGCGTGCAGACATCGACGCCTCAGGGCGTCGGTCATGTCGCGCGTTCCGTTCGTCGTGAGAACGATGATGGGCGCGTGCTTCGCTTTCATCGTGCCGAGCTCGGGGATCGTGACCTGACGATCCGCAAGAATTTCCAGCAAAAAAGCCTCGAATTCGGGATCGGCGCGATCGACCTCGTCGATCAAGAGGAGGGCGGGCGTGTCACTCGTGAGCGCACGAAGCAAGGGACGCGCGAGGAGAAATTTTTCGCTGAAGAACGTCGCGTCCGCATCACCGACCTCGCGCGCCGCCTCCGCCAGATCCCTCGCGCCGGCGAGCTTCGGGCCGATCGCGTCGCGGAGAAGCTGCGTGTAGAGGATTTGCTTCGCATAGTCCCACTCGTAGAGCGCCTTCGATTCGTCGAGCCCTTCGTAGCATTGCAGCCGCACGAGCGTTCTTCCGAGCGCGTCGGCGAGCGCACGCGCGAGATCGGTCTTGCCGACGCCGGCCGGACCTTCGACGAGCAGCGGCTTGTCGAGCTCCATCGCCAAAAACGCGGCGAGCGCCGTCTTGTCGTCTGCGAGGTATCCGGCGCCCTTCAGCGCCTTCTCGAGGCCGGTGATTTTCGTAGCGGCTACGCCGATATCGCCCACGCTTCTCATATACCACGCGAGAACTTCCGCCTTTCCGGCGGTGTGCTGTATTCTCGAAAAACATGTCGGATCGTGAGGATTTGCTGCGCATCGACGTCACGGGGACCGTTCATCCGGTCGGCCGCGTCGCGAGCCAGCAGTTGCGATCTCGTTCCGGTGAGTGGAGGCTCCACGCGAGCCCGCGCGACGTCGTCATGTTCCGCTCGCAGAGCCAAGACGCTTCGAAATTCAATTTGAAGCTCGCGGGCGAGATCGCGACGCCGGGTGCGCTCTGCGATGTCGTCGCGCTCATCGCGCAATCCTCCTGGCATGGTGAGCTCATCGTGCTCGAGGAGCGCGGCGCGCGATCGCTCTTCTTCGATCAAGGCGGCGTCGTCGCCGTGACGACCACGGTGCCGGAAGAGCGGCTCGGCGAAACTCTCTATCGCTTCGGTGTCGTCACGCGCGAGCAAGTCGACGCGGCGGTGCAAGCGGCGGCGCTCACGCGCAAACGATTCGGGGAAGCGGCGATCGAGCTCGATTTCGTGAGCGCCGAGGAATTGTTTCCGATGATGGCGCGGCAAGCCGAAGAGGTTTTCTACGGTGCGATCCACGTGGGCGCCGGCATGTTTTATTTCTTCGACGGCTTCGACGACAAGGCGATCTCGCGCCGGCACAACTTGAACGCGGGCATGCTCCTCATGGAAGGCGCGCGCCGCATGGACGAGATGCGCTTCTTCCGCGAAAAAATTCCGAGCGACGATTATCTGCCCGTGATCTCCAACAAGGACAAGAAGCCACCGCCCGACGACGTCATGGAGGTCTACGCGCAAATCGACGGACGAAGGTCGATCGCCGAGATTGGCCGACGCATCGGCCAGCTCGAGTTCGAGGTCACCCGCGCGGTCTTCCAGCTCCTCCAAGGCGGCTTCGTGCACATGGTCGCGCCGCGTCCTCACGGGCCCGAGGCGATCATGGACGCGTTCAATCCCGGCCTCATCGAGATTCATCGCGCGTGCGACAGCGCGGGCAAGGGCGCCGAGCTTCGCGACGGTCTCGCGCGCTTCGCGACCGGCGGCGGCGTCTACGATCCGCTCTTCATGGGCGCGGGTCCCCAACAAGACGGCACGTTCAACGCCGAGCGCGTCGCGCGTAACTTGGGCGCGCTCGCCGGCGAGGATCCGGATGCGTGGCTGATGCAACTGATGCACGAGTACATCGGATTTGCCGTATTTCATGCGGGATCGTTGCTCCCACGCGATGCCGAGTCCGCGCTCGGCGCGCGCGTCACCGACATTTTGAAAACGGTGCGCGTGCCGGAAGCTCCTAGCGCACCGTCGCAACGGCCGTCGAACGCGCTCATTGGGATCTAACGAGGACTCGCGGAAGCAACTTGGGGATGGGAGCTTGATTCACGATGCCTAGCCGCAAAGACGAGATCCTCGACATCGCGACGCGCCTCTTCGCCGAGCGCGGCTACGAAGGCGCGAGCATGGGCGACCTCGCCGAGCGCGTCGGCCTGCGCAAGGCATCGCTCTTTCATCATTATGCGAGCAAAGACGAGCTCTATTGCGCGGTGCTCGAGCAGCTCGTACGCCGGCTCGGCGAGCTCGTCTTCACGAATGCGGCAGGGCCGGGCACGTTCGCCGAGCGGCTCGATCGCATGACCGTCGCCACGTTCGACGCGATGGTGGCGGAGCCTTTTGCCGCTGCGCTCCTCATTCGCGAGATGATGGATTGGGGCCCGTTTGCGAAGAAGCATTTCGATTCTCTCGCCAAGCCGGTGATGGAGGCGACCACCGGCTTCTTCGAATCCGGCCAAAAAGAGGGCGCGGCGAAGGTGCAAGACGCAAGGCAGGTGATCCTGACCGTGACGTCGATGAACTTGATGCCGTTCGCGATCGGTCAATTCATTCGCTGCTCGTACGGAACGGAGCCCTTTTCGCCCGACTTCATCGCTTCGCGACGCGAAGCCATTCGCGCCCACGCGCGCGCGATCGTGCTCCTCGACGCCGGCAAGCCGTGATTCGTTTTCGATTTACGAGCTCGGCGCGCGACGCCGAGCGCGCGTGTGCGTTCGTCGCGGACCATGCGCGAAAAATGCATCCGCATGCGTGGCTGCAGGGCGCACGAAAGCCCGCTTTTTCCTGCAATTCGCCGTCCGCTGCCGTCCGCCTCTTCGCCGAAAAGCGCGTGCGATCCGTATCGGAGCCGGCTTCGCGCGCGCTCGTCGAAGCAGCGCACGCGCGCCGGCCGCTGCACGTGCTCGAACGAAAAATCTCGCCGCGCGATCTCTTGGCGATGCAGGCACGTGGTGAGCGTTGTGTCTCGATGCTGCGCGACGAAGACGACGCCGATCCGCTCGCGTTTGCGCTGCATGATCTCTGTCACCTCGAAAAATTCGTCGACGAGAGCACGTACGCCGGACAGGTCGGGTTTTTCGCCGCGCTCCATCGCGCGGATCTCGAAGCTCGCTTTTCGCATTTGGACGACGCGTGGAAAAAAGATCTCGAGCACGTGTCCGCCGACATGAACGGCTCGCCGGTGTTTTTGTTCGCGGCGCTCAAAATGAAGCTGAAAATGGCGGCGCGGCGTGACGTCGCTCGCAAGCGTGGAACGCCCGAGCGCGTCGGCGGCGTGCTCGATCCCGACGAAGCGCGTGCGTTCGAGCTCTTTCAAAATGAATTGTTCGACGCGCTGGCGTTGCCGGAGCGTGGTCGCCGCGCGGGCGTTGCCGTGTCGGCGCGTCGCGATGCGCCGAGCGACGCGATGTGGATTCACCTCTATTTCACGCAGATGGGTGAGCAAGCGTTGGAAGCGTGATTCCACGCGTCTCCGGCAGCACCCACACCCACGACGCCGTCGCGAGCGCGAGCACGATGGGCACCGAGAGCCCGCCGGCGAGCCCGTGCGACGCCACCAGGATTCCGACCATCACGGGCGACAAAAGCTGCGCGGCGCGCGCCATGTTGTAGGTCGTGCCCATCGCGAAGCCGCGCACCTCGGTGGGAAAGAGCTCGGCGAGGAGCGCACCGAAGCCCGCCGTGCATCCGGATCCGAACCCGAGAAGGAGCATGCAGCTCCAGAAGAGCGGTGGCCGTTCGCTCAAGAACATCCATCGATAGGCGAGCGGTGCGAGCGCGCATGCCGTGAGCACGGAGTAGATCGAAAACGCGGGGCGTCGTCCGATGCGGTCGGCCACCCATCCGAACGTCATCATCCCGAGCAGCTGTCCGCCTTGCGCCGTGAGCATCCACGTCGCCGATTTGCCGAGCGACTGATGCATCTCGTTTTTCAAGAAGCTCGGAAGCCACGTGTAGCAAGTCCAGTACGTTCCGAGCTTGCAGACGCCGAGGATCCACGCGTGCAGCATCGGCTTCCAAATATGTGCATTCTGCAAATAAAATAGCGGCGATTTCTCGATGGATTTCGTCGTCGCGGGCACGTCGGGCAGATGGGTGGAACGTCGCGCGAGGAGCGCGAGGAGCGCGGTGACGCTCGATCCGACGAGCACGGCGCGCCAACCCACCTTCGGCATGACGAAGTAACCGACGAGCGCGGCGATGGCGACGCCCGCCGGCTCACCCGCTTGGAGAGCGGCGGATGCGCGCGCGCGAATTTCGGGAGCCACGGCTTCGGCGAGCATGCCGTGACCGATGGCCCATTCGCCGCCGACGCCGAGCCCGACGATGAGCCGACCGAGAATGAAGACCTCGACGTTGGGCGCGAGGCCGCTGACGAGCGAGCCGAACGAATAGAATGCGATGGTGCTCGCGAGCATCGTGCGCTTGCCGAAGCGATCGGCGAGAGCGCCCGCGACGATGCCGCCGATGCCGGACGATCCCAGCGCGACGCCGAGCAGCCACGCCTCCGCGCTCGGCGAGAGGTGAAGATCATGGCCGACGTCGGTCTTGAGGAATCCGAGCAGGACGAGATCGTAGAAATCGAACGCCCAACCGAAGAAGGCGAAAAGGAAGATTTTGACCGGGAAATTGCCGGTCATTTCGATTGGGCGGATCCAAGTCGGCGTTGGCGCGCCGCCTCGTAGAGGGCGATCGCGGCTGACACCGAGGCGTTGAGCGAGCCGAGACGATTGTTCATCGGCAACCGCGCCATGATCTCGCACGACGTCTTCACGTGGCGCCGCAGGCCTTGTCCTTCCGCGCCGATGACGAGCGCGATGGGCTTCTTGAGATCGCCGACGGCGATTTCGATCAGCGCTTGAGGGTCGAGGC
>JAICXU010000117.1 GCA_025934595.1 Polyangiaceae bacterium
ACCGAGCCCGATCGCCACGACCATCTGCGCTGCGCGCGCGCGAAGGTCTTGCTCGTTCACGTTCTTGTTGTCCACGCCCAGATTCAGCATCGGATCGAACATCGTCACCGGGACGCGCGCGCGCTTCTCGATCGCGACCGCGAGCGATCCCAAGTACGCGCTGCCGCCGCACATGTAGATGCGCGCGATTTCGGTTTCGCCGCTCGTCGCGAGATAAAAATCGAGCGACCGCTGAATCTCGCCCGCGAGCGTTTCGCCAGCCGCGCTGAGCGCCGTCTGCACTTGCTGCGGGACGCTCTGAGGTTGCGCCGCCGAGAGCTTGTAAGCCTCCGCTTGCTCGAACGAAACACCGCCGCCGAGCTGGCGGATGATCTCTTCGGTGACCGCATTTCCGGCGTTCGTAATTTCGCGCGTGAAGGCGGAAATTCCCTTCGAAACGATGTTGAGGCTCGAGATCGTCGCGCCCACGTTGAGGAGCGCGATCGTCTGATCCTGCGGGAGCGTCATCACGTGCTCGAAAATGTTCTGCACGGTGAATGCGTTGATGTCGACGACCATCGGCTTCAACTTCGCTTCGCGCACGATCGCGGCGTAGTCGTTGATTTCGTCGCGCTTCGCAGCGACGAGCAGCAAATCCATCTGGCCCGCTTCGGGACGTTGGCGCAGCACCTCGTAGTCGATCGACATGACCTTGATGTCGAACGGGATGTGTTGCTCCGCTTCCCAGTTGATCTGCTCTTCGAGCTCGTCGGGCGTCATCATCGGCACCGTGATTTTGCGCACGATGACCGACTGACCGTAGACGCCGATCGCGACTTCTTTTTGGGTGATGCGATTGTCGCGAAAGACGCGCATGAGCGACTCGGTGACGGTGCCCGCGCTCATGATGTGGCCGTCCACGATCGTCTGCGGTGGCAAGGGCGCGAAGCCGTACCGAGTCACGGTGTAACGCTTCCGCGACTCCTTGAGCTGCACGACCTTGATCGAGCTCGTACCGATGTCGACGCCGACGAGATTCTTCTCCGCCATGTCGCTCTCATTGTTCCACCCCGCCGAGCACCCGGTCAAAAAACGGCAATTTCCGAGCGGTGGCCGCAATCGGAAGCTGCGCTCGGGCCACGACATGCTATGGACGGCCGTCGGATGCGGTTGCCCCGTTTTTGCCGGATTTTTGCGGGTTTCGAGGACGCGCGCAGGCCGGCGCGCTCGGTCTTGATCGCGGGGTTTGCGGTCCTTTTGGCCGCTTCGGCGAACGCAGACGTAACGCACACGGTGGCGCGCGGACACACGCTCGAGGCCATCGCGCATCGCTATCACGTGACGGTGAAGGCCATCGTCGACGCGAATCACTTGAAAGATCCGAATCACCTCAAGCCCGGCATGACGCTCACGATCCCGGGTGTGCAGCCCGAGAGAGGTGAGAAGGGAAAGGCGTCGGCGAAGACCGTCTCGACCGATCCCACGAAGGCGTACGCGATGCGCGCGAAGACGCCGGGCGTCATTCATGCAACGCGGCTCTTGACGAACGAGAGCTTCACGATTCGCGTGAGCGATCGCCGCGGACGTCAATCGCCGACGGCGCTGAAGCAATTCGAAAAAATGCTTCGCGCCGCGAACGGATCCACGCATCCGATCGACCCGCGGCTCATCGCGCTCGCGGCGATCGTGTCGAATCATTTCGGGAGCCGGAAGCTCGAGTACATCTCGGGATTTCGGCCGTATTCGCCGACGCAATACACGCCGCATTCGAATCACAACTTGGGACGCGCGATGGATTTTCGCGTCGAAGGTGTGCCGAACGAAGCCTTGCGCGACTACTGCCGCACTCTGAAAAATGTCGGCGTGGGTTACTACCCGAACAGCACGTTCGTGCATCTCGACGTGCGCACGACACCCGCGTACTGGATCGACTACTCGAAGCCGGGCGAGCCGCCGCGCTACAACTCGCCGAACGTCGAAGCCGACGAAGGCACGAGCGACGTGGGCAACGAAATGAAAGCGGTGCCCGAAGGCGAAACGACGCCGGCGCCGCAAGATGCGTCGGCCCCGCCCGCGATGAGCGGCGAGTCTCCGGCGACGCCTGCCCCGTCGGCGCCGCCCACGCAAATCCCGCCGCCGGCGCCGTCGCAAAACGGAGTGCCGCCGACCCTGCAAACGGGCGCGCCGCCGACGCAGATCGCGCCTCCCGCCGCCCAGTGACCCGGGTCACGCCGTGGGTCACAACCTACCTCGCGCGGACTTAAGGGGTCATCGCGAACTGGGTTCGTTTTGACTGCGCGTTCTCATATATAGCTGAAATAACATGGATTTTTGAGTGGCACGTCGCTCGCAATAAGCGATTGACATGAGCCACGACGCAGCCGCCACCGAGCAAACCGTTCCCGTCCAACGCCGCGAGATCGAGCAATACCTTCCGCTCGTTCACCGCGTCGTCGCATCGCTCCTTCGTCGCTTCCCGCCGAACGTCATGAAAGACGACCTCATCGCGGCGGGGACGTGCGGCCTCATCGACGCACTCACCCGCAGCCCGCAGCGCGATCAAGGCTTCGAGTGGTACGCGCGCACGCGCATCCGCGGCGCGATCATCGACGAGCTCCGCTCGCTCGACTGGCTCTCACGCCGCGAGCGCATGAAGATCCGCGAAGCGGTCGCGAGCGGCGCGACGCCGAGCATGCTTCCCCCGCGCGGCTTCATCGCGTTCGACGATCTTCCGCCGTCGATGCAGGGAATGAACATCGCCGACGAAGGCGCTGCGAATCCGCTCGCGCAAATAGAAGAACGGATGCAATCGTCCGCGCTGAAGAACGCGATCGCCGCGCTTCCGGAGCGCGAGCGCCGAATCGTGACCGCACACTACTTCCAGGGCACGCAGCTCAAAGCCGTCGCGGCCGAGCTCGGCGTCAGCGAGCCGCGCGTGTCGCAGCTTCATGCGCGCGCGATGGGCATGCTCCGCAGCGCGCTCGCCGAACGCGAAGCGGCTTGATTCCAGCCTGATCCGCGATTTCTAACGCGTAGGTTTGCTCGCATCCGCGACGCTCGTGTCGGCGGTGAACCGTTCCGCGCGCGGCTTCATCGGTCGCGCGACGGCATAGAGCACCGACTCGTCGTAACGCGCGCGCGGCGGTGATGACGTCCCCGCGCGATCGAACGTGACCGGGGTATGGGCGCCGCGATCGAGAAGAACTGCACGCTGGCATCCTGCTTTGAGGAGAGCGTCGGCGATGACGGCGTCGCTGTTCGTGTCGCCGCGCGCGATGATCACGCGATTTTCAGGCGTGATGCCGAGGCCGGCACGCGATCGTCTCTCGTCGGCATGCTCGCCGGCGTTCGACCGCGCGAGCGATGTGATCGCTCCGGCGTCGACGAGCAGCGGAAGCTCGGTGAAATCGCCGTTGGCACCGAGAAGGTCGGCGACTGCGGCCGTCGATGTTTCGATCGAGAGATCGCCTTGCGGCGTCGTCACGAGCACCGCGCTCTCCGCGTTGCCTCGCACCGGCATCACGATTCGCCCGTCGGTGGCGAGCCCCCGAGGATGCTTGTCGCGCGCGATGCCGACCGTCACCGCGAAGAGGACGTGCGACGCGTCGCTCGCCGCGAGATCGGTGACGGGAATTCCGCCCGAATTGGCATCTGGCTCGTTTTTCCCTGCACGCACGCGATACGCCGCACGTGACGCTTCGACGTCGAAGAGCTCGACGTCGCCCAATTGCGCGGACCAAATCCCCGGCATCCACGTGGGCGCCGGCTGCACGCCCGCGTCGACGTTCCACTTCGCATCGGCGACAGGAGCCGGCGTGGGATCGCGAAGGAGCACGTAGAAGAAATCTTTCGGCGCATATTCGAGGTAGCGGTCGGTCGAAATCTCCATGAGCGGCGTGAGCGTCTCGGAGCGATATTTCTTCGCTTTGAGATCGTCGATCGAGCTGAAGATGAATCCGGTGTGCTTCGGATTCATATCGAGATGCATGCCGTACGTGCAGCCCGCCATCTTCATCGCTTTCGCGAGCGTCGTCGCGCTCGCGTCCTCGCCCCACGCGTAGATGATTTGTCCTGCACCGGTGACGCACATGCCGGAGCGCTCGGTCTGCATGCCGTTTCCCGGAAGCGTGTAGCCCCAGAGGGAACGCTTCGTCGGATTGATCTCGCCGCCGTCGATCAGCGGATCGAGGTTCTGGCGAAACGAGTCGATGTCCGCGTCGTGCACGCCATGGATGCCGCCGACGTTTTGGTTCTGCCCCCACGTGCCGAACTCGCTGCGACCATCTTTCAGGACGATGACGCTCGCGGCACCGGGCTGCGGCGGCAAGAGGACACGACCATGCACCATCATTCCGTAGTTGCCGTGCTCGGTCTTGAACGCACCGTTGAACGCGGCGACGACGCGGCTACTGATCGCTGGATCCCGCGGAATTCGGCCCGGTCCGTGATTTCCGGTGAGCGGCTTCGGATCTTCGGAGCCCGCTTCCATTTGCAGATCGAGCTGGCGCATGTCCATCGCGACCAAAATGATTTCGGAATACGGACGCTCCGAATCGGGCCGCACGAACGTGCGCATGAACGCGGGCGGCGCGCCTTCGATGTGTTTTTGCCACGGCAGCTTCGGTGCCGCCCACACGCCTTCGCCGGGCTCCGGTTGTTTCCAGATCGACGACAAATTCGGCGGCGGCCACGAGGCGTCGTCGACGGCGACCTTCGATCCATCGAGCACCGCGGCCGGCTGCGCGGGAGCGTCGCCGCTCGCTTTCAATTCGTCCGATGGATCTTCGCCGTGCAGCTTGAATGCGAATTGCTTCGCGGTGTCCTTGATCCAGAACACGCGTTCCTCGAGCCACGCGATCGGCGCGGGGCCGATCCACGGAACGGCGCGCACCGTGTCGACGGCCCACAAAATGAGCGGCTTCGGCAGCTGGCGAACCGGCTCCGCATGCAGAGGCGCACCGGTCACTTCCGCGCGCGAGAGATTCACGTCGGCGCGCTCGCTTCCCGTGTCGGTCGTGCCGCCGATGCCGAGGACCTCGCCTTTCAACTGCAATGCGACGTGCTTCGCCGGCGGATCGAGGGTGATGTCGACGCGCGGCACCCCGCCACCGTCGCCCGTTTCCTGCTCGTTCGTGAGAAATCGCGTGAAGCGTTGGAGGAGCGAGAAGCTGTCGGGAGCTTTTCCGCCGCGCAGATCCAGCGCCGACACGCTCTGCTCTTGTCCATAGGCGTACGTCGCGAAGGCCGCGCGGTCGCCGCCCACGGTGAGCGCGTGATCGTCTCCGAGCGGCGTCGAGGTCAAGTCGTACACGGCGCCGACGGTGAGCGGATGACCGTCCGGTGCGAGACGCACACGTGCCCGATACAAATCGCGAGGAGCGCCCGCGGATGCGGCGCCCAAAAAAAGCGCCCAGCGACCTTCCGTGTAATCTGCAACTAATCCTTCGGAAGGCTCCCACCGAACGTCTTTGGGCGAAACGATTCCGCCGATGGAGTCACCGAGAGACGCGGCGAGCCCGTCGATGTCGTTCGGCGGCGCGGCGCCGTGAGCGGCTTGCACACCGAGCGCGACGATGCCCGCGGCTCCGAGGAGGCGCAGGCAGTTGCCGGACATGGCGTGGCTCACGAACGAAGACATCGAGGAATTCCGACCTAACGGCTAGCGCGCGAGGGGTCAAGTTGCGAGCCCCTCGCGCGTTTTTCTGCCGTTTTACCGACGCTACTGCTTCTGCCGAAGTCGCCCGCGCTACTGCGACTTCCAGGTAACGCCCGGCTTCGCTTTCCCATTCGTCGTCTCGAGGCTCGCGAAGACTTGCGCGCGTACTTTGTCGCGCAAGGCGTTCACCGCTGCGGGCACCTCTTGTGAGGATCCAGGCGTTTTTTGCGCCTCGATCTCACCGAGCTTGTCGCTCAGCATCGCCAAGAGACCTTCGATGAGGCTCGCGTTGCCGCTCCCTTGGGAGCCCACGACGACGCGCGGGACGACGTCGACTTTGGCTTCCGCGATGGCTTGGGCGAACTTGCTCATCACCTCCTGCGTGACTTGGAATTTCGGACCACCGTATGCGCGCACTTGCTCTTCGACCGCGATGGCTTGCGCGATGCCGATGCGCGCCGCCTTTTCTGCCTCGGCCTCCGCGAGGCAACGGATCTTTTCTGCTTCCTGCACCGAGCGCTGGAACGCGGCGCGTCCTTCGTTCGATTGCACCGTGATCGAGATCTCGCTCTCGGTGACGAGCCCTTGTTGACGCGCACGCGCCTCGGCTTCGCGGAGCTCGCGCTCTTTGACCGCCGCTTTTTCTTGCCGCGCGTACGTCTCGACTTGCTCCTCCGCGATCTGCCGCGAGCGGAGCTGCATCAAGATGGTCTCGATGTGCTGATCCTCGCCGCTCGATTGAGGCGTACCGATGAGGACCTCTTCGAGCTCGAGATTGTAGTGAGCGAACTTCTCCTTCATCTCGAGGCTCGAGGTGTTCTGAATCTCCGCGCGCTGCTGGAGCAGCTCGATGAGCGTTCGGGTCTGTCCGACGTTCTTGAAGTACGCCGCCACCATCGGGTCGAGCGTTTGCTCGACGAGCCTCTTGATGTCGCCGAAGCGCTGGATGACGAGCGGCGCTTTCTTGTAATCGATGTGCACGACGACGCTGAGAGGCAGCGACGGCTCGAACGCATCTTTCGTGATGAGCGACACTTCCGCGAGGTTCTCGTCGAAGCGATGCGATCCCGACTCGGAACGGTTCCACTTCAAGATGAAGTTCGTCGTGGGGATCATGATGACTTTGCCCGCGTACGTGTTGAACGCGTATTTTCCGGGCAAAAGCGGCTCGCTCCAGACGCCGCGCGTGCCCTTCTCGACGAGCTCGCCGTGCTTGTAGTCGGCGCCGCTCAAGTCGGCGCCGGCGTTACCGGTGTACGAAACGACGACGCCCACGTAGCCGACTTCGACGATGGTCTTCGGGATCGTCTCGACGGTGGCGAAGAGACGATTCACGTAGTGCGTTCCATCGACCAAGACTTGGAGCTGACGACCGCGGAAACCACCCGCGGCGAGGAAACGCTCCGGATCTTGGAAGTTGTTGTGATAGGTCGACGCGGATTGCGGATCGTCGCCGACGATGGGAGCGATGATCTGCCCTTGCGGAAGCGCCGGACCATCGTGCACGGTGACGACGCCGACGGCGTCATCGGTGCCTTTGATCACGACCGGCTGAAAACCGTGCCGCTCGTGAATGGTCTGCGCCATCTGTTGGAACATGGGGCCCTCGTTCTCCGCGAGCGGCAGGTGATAGACCTGCGCTTCGGTGATCACGACGAAGAGACCGAGATGCACGGCATACGTTCCTTCCCGCAAAATCGCGCGTTGCGGTCCGCGTTGGCCGCCGCCTCGAAGAAACGAATCGGCATCTTGGAATTGATTCGTCGCGACCGTGTGCGCGAGCGTCTGCGTCGGCGCGAGCGCTTCACCGTCGCGCGCGTAGACGTAACCGATGCGACCTTGCGGGATCGTGACGAGCGGCATCACGTGCACGCGGTACTGCAGCGGCATCAAGAAATGCATGCCACCGCGCAGCATGTGAGGTTGAAAACCCGCTTCGCCGGCGAGAGCAATGATGCCGCTCTTCACCGATCCGTTGGCGCTCCACCTTTTCTCGACGATGCCGACGCGATCGTTCGGAATGTAACGAACGCCCGACATCACGAAGAGAAGCGCGAAAAACACGACGACCCCGACCGCAATGAAAGCGATCCCACCCAGCGCGAACATGCTGGCTCCTTTGGCTCTCTCGAATGGGAAGACGAGAGCTTCGATACTGCTTTCGTCGGCTTTCTCCCAATGAAGCTGCGGCCGACGTACGCGATGGCTTCGACCGAGAACTTGGCTACGCACCAGCGCGCGACAAGGGGAGAACGCGTATGGTCACGGGGCCGATTTGGCCTGGTATTTTCCGATTGAAATCGATTTTCAGTTAG
>JAICXU010000573.1 GCA_025934595.1 Polyangiaceae bacterium
GTCATCGTCAACGCCCCCCCCGCGCCGCTCGATCCGCTCACCGAAGGAGTGAGCTGCGATACGTGCGGCAGCGTTTCGGGAAAGCCCGTCGCCACGACCGTGAGCGACGCGACCGGGCACTTCTCGCTGCGCGGCGTGCCCGCCGGCGACAACGTTCCGCTCGTCTTCCAAGTCGGCAAGTGGCGTCGCGAGGTCACGATTCCGCACGTCAACTCGGGCTGCGTCGACAACCCGATCACCGATCCGAATCTCTCTCGCTTGCCGAAAAATCACACCGAAGGCGACATTCCGCACATCGCGGTCACGACCGGCGGCTGCGACAAGATCGCCTGCGTTTTACCGAAGATGGGCATCGACGGCAGCGAGTTCGGCGTGCAGTCGGACTACGCCACGAAGCGCGTCATCATGTACCAAGGCAGCGGCCCGTCGACGGGAGCGGGAATCACGGCCGCTCAAAACTTGTGGGGCAGCGCCACCGAGATCGCAAAATACGACGTCGCGATCTTTTCCTGCGAGTGCAGCGAGCACCCGGAGACGAAGAGCCCAGCGGACGAAACGGTGGTGTCCAACTATCTGAACGCCGGTGGCCGCACGTTCGGCACCGACTTCATGTACTCGTGGGTCCATCAGGGCAATCAGTCGGGAATGGGAGCTCCGCCGGCTCCGATCGGAAACATCATGCAGAACTTCGTCGGCGGCGCGCCCGGCGATCCCGAGGGCGGCGGTCCCTACAGCATCGACACGAGCTTCCCGAAGGGCGTGGCGCTCGCAGATTGGCTCGAGGCCGTGGGCGGCACGACGACCAAAGGTAAAATTACGCTCAGCACCGTTTTCCGAAACTACCAGCGCGTGGACCCCACGCTCGCGCAGCGATGGATCTACGGAGACACCGCCGACAAAGCATTCAGCTTCACGACTCCCTTCTCGGAGCCCGACGAATCGAAGCGGTGCGGAAAATCCTACTTCCTCGACGTTCACGTCGGTGACGCCGCGGGCGAGGCCGTCGACACGACCTTCCCGAAGAGCTGCGGAACGAACGCGGACGGCAGCATCAACACGACGCTGACGCCGCAGGAAAAGACGATGGTCTTTTTCCTGATGGACCTCGCGTCCTGCATCCAGGACGACACGAAGCCGGTCAATCCGCCCCGATAAGCCTCCGATCAACTTGCCGTCAAACGGCAAATGGACTCTCCCAGTCCATTTTCTTCGGGCGCGAAGCGGCGTCCAGCGCTAGGTTTCTTCTCCGGCCAGTGTGGGACAAGGTCGGGCGTCTCGGCAGATGTACGTCAGACGCGACGCCAGGCCCAATGGAGGAGGACCGATGCGAACGTCGAGCTTGCCGTTTACTTGTTTCGTCGCTGGCGCCGTAGCCGCGCTGGGTTTTTTCGTGGGAAATGGCTGCGGAGGCACCAAAGGCGGCAGCGGTTTCGACACCGGGGACAACACGGACGGTACGAACGGTGAGGGCGGCACCGGCTTCGGCGGCAGCGGTCGCGACGACGCGGGCATCGACTGCAAGGTGTCCGGCACCGTCGCCGGAACCGCCTACGCGCCGAACGGAACGCTTCCTCTCTACAACGTCATCGTCTATGCGCCGACGCAGGCGCTCGATCCGCTCACCGACGGCGTCTCGTGCGACTCGTGTGGAACCGTTTCGGGCAAGCCCGCGGCTACGACCGTCAGCGACGCGAGCGGCCACTTCGAGCTGAAGGGCGTGCCCGCGGGCGACAACGTGCCGATCGTGTTCCAAGTCGGAAAATGGCGCCGTGAAGTCACGGTTCCTCACGTCGACTCGGGCTGCGCGACGACCACGTTGACCGATCCCAACATGACGCGCCTTCCGAAGAACCACACCGAAGGTGACATCCCGCACATCGCGGTGACGACCGGCAGCTGCGACGACATCGCGTGCGTGCTCCCCAAGATGGGCATCGACGCGAGCGAGTTCGGAATTCAACCCGACTACGCCGACAAGCGAATCATCATGTATCAGGGCTCCGGTCCGTCGACGAAAGCGGGGATCACGAAAGCGCAGAATCTCTGGGGCGATCCCGCGGAGATTTCGAAGTACGACGTCGCGATCTTCTCGTGCGAGTGCGACGAGCACAACGAGACCAAGTCACCCGCCGACGAAACCGTCGTCTCGGACTATTTGGACAAGGGCGGCCGCACGTTCGGAACCGACTTCATGTACACGTGGATTCATCACGGAACGGAGTCGGGCGCAGGATCGCCGCCGGCACCCATTTCGAACATCATGCAGGGCTTCGTCGGCGGCGCTCCCGGCGACGAGTCGACGCTGTACAACGTCGACACCTCGTTCCCCAAAGGCCAGGCGCTCAGCGATTGGCTGCAAGCAGTCGGCGGATCGACGACAGCGGGCAAAGTGGAGCTCGACGACGTCTACGCCAACTTCCAAAACGCCGACCCCACCCTCGCGCAGCGCTGGGTGTACGGCGACACGGACAAGGCGATCTCGTTCACGACGCCATTCAGCGCGCCGGAAGATCAACGATGCGGCAAGTCCTACTTCATGGACGTGCACGTCGGCAGCGGCGACACGGTCGACGAATCGTTCCCGGGCGGCTGCTCGTCGGAGCTCACGCCGCAAGAGAAGATGATGGTCTTCTTCCTCTTCGACCTCGCGTCGTGCATCCAAGACGACACGAAGCCGGTGAATCCGCCGCGCTGATCCGCGAAAACGAATCGTGAAATGCGGCGGGCTCGTCCCGCCGTTTTCATTTTGTGCGTGACGCCTCGTCGGTGAGAACGCGAAATGGCGTTTGGCATCGGCAAGGCTCGCCAGGCCTCATCTGCGAGCCCTCAGCAACCCTTCGAGCTCGGCGTCGCCACGACGACCGGCGCGGGGATGTGCGGCGTCGTGAACGCGGGCGGCTTCGTGAAATCGAAGAAATCGAGCAACGGATTCTCGTTTGCGTCACGGTTGCTGCACGCGGGCATCTTGAAGAGGAGCTCGAGGAAACGCAGCACCGACGTATGACTGTAGACTTGGTGCGAGACATGGTGCGGCTTCGAGTAAGGGCTCGCGACCACGAACGGCACGCGGAATCCGTAGCGATCGAAATGGCCCGGCGTCGACGTCTCGGTCGCGAGCGGCTCTTGATCGTCGGGCTTGCACGCAGACGGCGGCGGCGCGTGATCGTAAGCGCCACCTCCTTCGTCGTAGACGAGAATGAACGCGGCGTGCGCCCACTGCGGTGACGCGGCGAGCGTATTGAACACGTGCTGTACTTTGCTCTCGCCGACCTGCATGTCCGCTGACGGATGCTCGTCCGATCCCGGATAAATCCACGAGACGCTCGGGAGCGTGCCGGCTGCCGCATCGGAGTCGAACTCGGTGATCGACACCGAGCCCTCGGGAATGTCGCCGCAGAACATCGCCGTCTCGAACGCGTAAGGACCCGGGCAGGTCGGATTCGTACCGCTCGCGGCGCTGTAGACCTTGAACGGCACCTTCGCGTCGTGCATGCGATCGAA
>JAICXU010000040.1 GCA_025934595.1 Polyangiaceae bacterium
CACGACGCTCGAGGATGAATCGCCTCCTTGTGATCCGTCGTTGCCTCCGCCGTCGCCGCCCGATCCATCGACGCTGCCCGCGTCGCCTGTGGGCTCGAAGCTCGTCGTGTCGATTCCCAAAATGGCTTGGCATCCGACCGCGGTCGTGATCGCGAATCCGGCCAAAAATAAGGTATTTCGTCGCTTCGAAGTCATTGCCAGAATCGCATGACGGCCGTGCCCGTTCCTTGTTTTTCGCCGACCACGAGAATACGCCCATCGTGCGTGGCTTTCACGCGTCGAAAATAGATGGCGGGAGGATCGGCGGGGCCGCCATCGGTGAAGAACTGCACCACGCCGCTGCCGTTGAACGTGAGATCGGGCTCGGAGATGGTGTTCAGACGAAAGAGATAGCTCAAGTTCGCGAACGTGCGCGCGCCGAGGCCCACCGCGAGAATTTTTCCGTCGTCTTGCGTGGCCACGCCGAGGAGCTCGTCGCTGTTGCCGATCGGTTGGGCGATCGCGCTCGGCCCCGCGTCGCTCCCGTCGACGTGGATGAATCCGAGCGCGTCGGCATTGACGAAGGTTCTGTCGGTCCCGGCGAGGACGTAGCCGGCGTCCCCTTGGGCCGCGATATCGAAATCGAACTCACTGAGGCTCGTTGGAATTTCCACGATGCCAGCGTCGCTTCCGAACGAAGTGTCGGGCACGCCCGCTGCGGACAATCGCAGCGCACACAGCTGTTGCGGGGTGGTGCTGTTGCACGTGCCGCCGGCGACGATGCGCCCTGCCGGATCGATCGTCACCTTCGACAGCCGAGATTGCGTCGGGCCGATGTACCAACCGATGCCCGGCGCGACGAAATTCGGATCGAGCGATCCATCGTTCAAGAAATGCAAGACGAGCGCGTTCACGGTCGTGTCTGCATTCGCCTCGCCGGCGACGATCGCCGTATTGTCCGGCAACACGGTCACGCCGTTGCCCGCGCAATCGTATTGGCAATAGGCGCTGTCGCTGACCGTGACCGATCCCGTGACGTGAAATTCGTTGTCCGGCGTGCCGTCGGCGTTGAGCCGCACCACCGTGATGCCTGCGCTGCCACCGTTGCCCACGATGGTGATCTTGTCGTCGGGGCCGACGGCGAGGTCGGACAAAAATCCGCTCGCCGGCAAGACGGGAAATGAGCTCGCCGTGAACGCGGTGTCGGTCGTACCGTCTGCGGCGAGCCGCGTGACTTGCCAGCCTGCGTTCTGCGAAGGATTTCCACCTACGATGATGTGCCCGTCGCTTTGGAGGTCGACTGCGACGGCCGTGTTTCCGTAACCGCCGTCGACGTCGCCGAAGAGCTTGATGCCGTCGCCGTCGAACGTGCTGTCGAGCGTGCCGGGCGGATCCGCGACGAGAAGCTTCAGAGGCGCGTCGTTCGTCGATGACGACCCAATCGTGATCGACACGGGGCCGAGCGCAGCGTTCGACGCCGCAGCGAGATGAAGCGTTCCCGTCGTCGCGCCGGTCGAGAACGTGAGCGCCGATGCGGTGACGCCCGAAGGCAAGTTGCCCGCGCTGACGACGACGTCGCTCGGCGCGGCGCTGCTCAACGTGATCGAAACGTCGAGCGTGGATCCGCGGACGACTTTGCCGCTGGTGGGCGCGATCGCGAGTGAAACGCTCGCGTCGTTCGAAGATCCGTCGTTCGCGTCGGAGCTCGCATCGTTCGCCGTGCCTGCGTCGGGGACGAGCGTCGTCTCGTCGATGCCGAGAATGGCCTGGCAGCCTCCTGCCGCGACCGCGAGCGCGAGACCGAGCACGAGCGTCGAGCCGGCCCAGCTCGAGCGTGATCGCAAGAAAGCCATTTTGATCCATCCTAGCGAAAAATCGCGGAAAAACCGGGCTATTTGCATGAAGCAAGCGCGATATGAACCCGGCCGACGGGGGCGCTGAAATTGTGGCGCATGCGAAAGGTTCGTGTGCTAAGTAATTCGCATCAGGACGCGCGCAGCCTGCGCGCCATTCGAAAAAGGGTGATCGGCATGGGCAAGCGCGTGAACGTCATCGGCGTCGGCATGGTCAAATTCCAGAAGCCCGGCGCGAGCGAGGAATACAACGTGATGGCGGCGAAGGCCGCGAAGACCGCGCTCGCCGATGCCAAGGTCGACTACCAAGAAATCGAGCAGGCCTACGCCGGCTACGTCTACGGCGACAGCACCTGCGGCCAGCGCGCGGTCTACGAGATCGGCCTCACCGGAATCCCCGTCTTCAACGTGAACAACAACTGCTCGACCGGGTCGACGGCGCTCATGCTCGGACGGCAAGCCATCGAAGGCGGGCTCGCGGAATGCGTGCTCGTCGTCGGCTTCGAGCAAATGGAAAAAGGCGCGCTCGGCAGCAAGTTCACCGACCGCACGAACCCGCTCGATCAACACGCGGGCGTCATGAACAAGGTGCAAGGCTTCACGCAAGCACCGCCCGCCGCGCAAATGTTCGGCGGCGCCGGTCGCGAGTATCGCTGGAAGTACGGCACGAAGCGCGAGACGTTCGCGAAGGTGAACGAGAAGGCACGCAAGCACGCGAACGTGAATCCGTATGCGCTCTTCACGGACTTGCTCACGGTCGAAGAAATCCTCGCCGCGCCCGAGGTGTTCGATCCGCTCACGCGCTTCCAGTGCTGCCCGCCGACGTGCGGAGCCGCCGCCGCGATTTTGTGCAGCGACGAATTCGCGAAGAAAAAAGGCATTTCGAAGTCCGTCTACATCGCCGCGCAAGCGATGACGACGGACTACGCGTCGTCGTTCGGCGACAGCATGATCAAAATGGTCGGCTACGACATGGCGCAGAAATGCGCGAAGCAAGTCTACGAGAAGGCGGGCATCGGTCCCGAGGACGTCGACGTCGTCGAGCTCCACGACTGCTTCACGACGAACGAAGTCCTCACGTACGAAGCGCTCGGTCTCTGCAAAGAAGGCGAAGCCGAAAAATTCATCTGGGAAGGCGACAACACGTACGGCGGAAAATACGTCACGAATCCGTCGGGCGGCCTCCTCTCGAAGGGACATCCGCTCGGCGCCACCGGACTTGCACAATGCACGGAATTGGTGTGGCAGCTCCGCGGCCAAGCCGACAAGCGCCAAGTGCCCGATGCGAGCGTCGCCTTGCAGCACAATCTCGGTCTCGGCGGCGCGTGCGTCATCACCATGTATCGTCGCGACTAGATATCTGTTGAAATGAGCAGATGACTGTCCGAGCAGGCAGATGGGACCGTCACGCGTTTGCGACGGCGTTGCTCCTCTCGGGTGCGCTTGCCGCTGCATGCGGTGGACCGCCGCCCGCTGTCACCTCCGTGCCGCCATCGCCGGTCCCGGCCTCGGCGACGGTCGATGCGGGAGAGCCCGAGACCGTCGCGCCTCTCCCGCCCGAGCTCGCGCACCGCGCCGTTCGCGATCCGGGATATTCGGCGGGAATCGCGCGCGAATGGAAGGTGTGCGTCCTCGACGATCTGCGCGAGCGCGACGTGCGATGCGGAAGAGAGCTTCTCTCGGAGAGCTCGAGCCTTTCGGATTATCGTGTCTCCGACGGGTGTCGCGTGCTCGCGACGTCGGTCGGACGAGCGTGCGCGAAGACCGTGCGAACCGCCGTCGACGCCGCGCTTCCCGCCGCGGACGACGTTGCGAAATGTCGAGACGCCCTCGACGATGCGGCGTGCGATCGCGTCGCCGCCCGTTCGACGAGCCCGCTCTTCGCGAATCGCGGCGGCGTGGGATGCACGGTGTGCGGGCGCCATGCGACCGACTTCGTCTTCGGTGCGAACCGACCGACGCCGGTCCCCGCGGCAGATGCGCTGCCGTTCACGCAAGACGAGCTCGATGCCGCATATGCACGCCTCGATGCCGCCCTCGGCGCGTTGGCGATGCGACGCTGCGCGCGCGCGAGCACGCCGATCGACTGCGAGGATCTGCAGGACCTTCTGCGCTGGCACCCCGCGCATCCGGACGCCGCGATCTGGGAAGGGGCGATCGCGCGCATGCGATCCAAGATCGACGATCTGACTTGGAATCCCGCCGATCCGGCTCGCTGCGTTCGACAGCGCATCGATCAAGACGAGTCGGCATGCGCGGCGCTTCGGTCGTATGTCGACTTATTTCCGGCGGGACATCATGTGAAACAAGCACGAGACGCGCTCGCGCGCTCGGCGCCGGGCCGCAAGGCTCGCGAGCATGTCGAAGCAGTGGAAGACTGCCGGAAGACGTGCGCGTCGCCTCCGCTCGACTGGGGCATGAGCCCGGGACCGGCGTACTGCGCGCGCATTTTGGGGCGGACCTGCAAGTGAGCGACGGCGTGGGTGACGTGGGCGACGTGGGCGACGTGGGCGACGTGGGCGACGTGGGCGACGGCGGCCCCGAGGCTGGCACGCGGGCTGCTGAAGGATGCCCATGCGCTCTTCGTTGCTCGGGATTTTGGCTGGATTTGCGATCGCGTGCGGCGGCACGACGCTTCCGACTGGCGCGGCTGTCACGGACGGTGGCACGACTTCCGAGGGTGGCACAACGTCGCCCGCGACCTGCAAGGCGTCTTGCCTGGGAGGTGAGCTTGACTGGGAGCCCAACGGCGGCCTCACGTCCGCGACGACAAGCAGTCGCGTGTCGAGCTGCACGACCTACGTCTACGAGGAGAGCAGCGACCAAAGCGGCGACCTCTCGTGCACCGACGAGCTCAGCGACGCGTGTGGCGCGACGCTCGGCGCCGGCGACATCTACGCCGCGATGCAATCGAGCGACGTCACGAACGCGTTCGCCCACGCGGACGGAAACACGGTGCTCGGTGCGGACGGCCGACCCTGCGACGGCGCGGTCTTGCAAGTGACGTATCAGGGGAAATCGATCTTGATCGGCAGCGACTGCGGAAGTGGCTGCATTCAAGGTGCATCGTGCACGCCCGTGCCCGCGGGTGTGCGTGCGCTGGCGACGACGCTCCAGAAGATCGACGAGCAGGAGCTACAGACACCGGCTTGCAAGGGCGTTTTTCCCTGAGCCCATTTCGTTTCGCGTTTTAAGCTCGGGCGGTCACGGGCACGCGGAGCCCGGGACTGGGTCGCCGGTCACCGAATTCGGCGAGAGCGCTTCGTCGGCGGTGAAGCCGATGCCGACCGAAATCGCGTTGCAGGGAACGCCGGATTCGTTGGTGCCGTCGTCGAGGATGTCCGACGCCGCTTCGATTTGGGGATTGAGCGCGTACGTGTAAGGACACGCGCCGATCTGCTTGAACAGCGGCTGCAGGCCGGCCAAAAATTCCGACGTGTTGATCACCCCCGCGACGATTCCGCCGTTGGCGTGATGCGCGCTGTCGTGCCGAAAGGACACCGTCGCGTGATGCACGACGACGTCGATCGAAACGCCGCCGAACGCGAGCGTGAGAGGAACGTCTCCCGGGATGCCGTTCGACCAAACGCCGCTCGCGATGCTCGAGCTCGAAAACCGCGCGCGTGCGCCTTTGGAGATCGCGCCGTCGATCAAGCTGCTCATGTACACGTTCCATGAATCGGTGCCGTCCCACGTGAGGCGTGCGCCGTCGTGGACCACCGACAGGAGCTGCGCGTCGAGCGACGCTCCCGTTTGCGCGGGATCATCGGTGAGGCCCTGCAGATCGATCATGAGCGTGGGACCGCCGCTTTCGATCGAAGACGTGAGTGAAGCCGAAAAATCCGACGCGCCCATGCTCGCGAAAATCGGCAGCACGTTCTTCGCGAACGAGTTGTCGATCCCGTTCTCGCCGTCGATCTGCACGTCCGTCGGCGCGCCGGCAGCCAGGGTGCAGGACGATGTCGAGTCTGCGCCCGTGTCTTGACCGTCGATGTTCGCGCCGACGGTGGACCACGCGTTCGGGTCAGCGCCGCCGTCGGGCCCCACGTCGCCGAGAGAAATTTCGTGCGCGACGAACGCACGACCGCCGAGAGAAGGCTTGGGTCCGCCATCGACGGCGGCATCGCTGCCGGCATCTTGGAATGCGGCCGCGTCCCCTCCGTAGTCCGATGCGTCGCCTGCGTCGCTCGGCTCTGCGGCGGTGCTGTTCGCGCAGCCGGCCGTGGCGAGCGCGAAGAATGCGCCACCGAAAAAGAGGATGCAGGAGGCGAGGGCTCGCGGTCGCGACATCCGCGTGGCCTATCACGGCCGTCTTCCGATGCCAGAAAATATTTACGATATAAATCGAATTTAGAATCTAAATAATCAGTGAAAAAGCCGCGTGGATCCACCAATGAGAGCCAATAAATTACAACGTAAATAAATTCCATGCGTTGGTTTGTCGCTGCCCCGGAGCATCGAGGCTCCGGGGACGAGCGACCTGTCGGAAGTGACGGCGGACGACATCGCAACGCGCGCGCCAAGTCCTGCACGTGTCATTTTCGTGGGTTCCGGCGCACGTGACCTGGCCACGACGAAACGGGCGGTGTCCCGGACAGGTCGTGAAACTGGAGCTCGTGACCTTCGCTTCGGAGACGAGACCGTCACGAGAAGGAGGACGGCGCGTCGGCTCGCCGAACGAGAACGACGTGGCCATGGACACCTCGTTCGTCGTCGCGGCCAGGCAAAAAGATCGGAATCCGCTGGAAAAATAGCCAGATCGGGTAGGCACGCCGCTCGCTTTTACGGTCCGCATGCTCGCCACTGCGCTCGCTTCCACGCTCTTCGGCTTGGACGGTGTCCTCGTCCGTATCGAGGTCGAGGCCGCGCGTGGCGTGCCGTCGTTCGAGCTCGTGGGTCTCGCCGAAGCGGCGGTGCGAGAGAGTCGGGTGCGCGTGAAAGCCGCGCTGGCGCAGCTCGGCGTCGACATCGCCGAGCATCGCATCACGGTCAACATGGCGCCGGCGGATCTGAAGAAGTCGGGGAGCGGATTCGATCTCGCGATCGCGGTCGCCACCCTTGCTGCGCTGGGAAGAGTTCCGCAGGAATCGCTCGCCGGCACGCTGTTCGTGGGCGAGCTCTCGCTTGCAGGTGCCGTGCATGCCGTGCGCGGTGTTCTTCCTCGTTTGCTCACGGCACGAGGGTGCGGAATTCACTCCGCGATCGTGCCGTTCGAAAATTTGGCCGAGGCCGCTCTCGTTCGTGAAGTACATGCGTGGGGCGCGCGCACGCTGGCCGACGTCGGCGCGTGCCTTCGTGGCGAGCAAGATCTCGCGAAAGCAAAGCAAGGCCCGCCGCGAACGCCCGCGCGAGCCGCGTACGACATGAGCGACGTGCGAGGACAAGCCTCGGCGCGTCGTGCGCTCGAGATCGCGGCCGCCGGTGGCCACAACCTCCTCATGATCGGATCGCCCGGCGCGGGAAAAACCATGCTCGCGCGGCGCTTGTCGACGGTGCTGCCGCCGCTGTCGTTCGAAGAATCGGTCGAGGTCGCCGCCATCCACAGCATTGCGGGCACATTGCCGGCGGCGCGCGAGATCGACACGCATCGGCCCTTTCGCGCGCCTCATCACACCGTGAGCGACATCGGGCTCGTCGGCGGCGGCGATCGCGCGCGTCCGGGAGAAGTGAGCCTCGCGCATCGCGGCGTTCTCTTCTTGGACGAGCTGCCGGAGTTTCGAAGATCGGCGCTCGAGGCGCTGCGGCAGCCGCTCGAAGACGGCCACGTCGCGATCGTTCGGGCAGATGCGCGAGCCACGTATCCCGCGCGCGCGATGGTGGTGGGAGCGATGAACCCGTGTCCGTGCGGGCATCTCGGGGACGGCACGGAAAGATGCGGATGCGCGCCGGAGCGCGTGCGTGTGTATCGCGGGCGCGTGAGCGGTCCGCTGCTCGATCGCATCGACGTGCACGTGGCGCTACCGCCGGTGAAGGTCGCGTCGCTCCAAAAGACGCGAGGGGGTGAGCCGTCGTCGTGCGTGCGTGCGCGCGTCGAGGCGGCCCGGGCACTGCAACGTGAGCGTTTCGAAAAGAAGGAAACGCGCGCGCCGCTGAACGCGATGTTGAGCCTCTCCGATCTCGAGAACGTGGCCACGCTCGACGAACGCGGATCGTCCGCGCTTGCGCAAGCGGTCGCGTCGCTCGGTCTCTCCGCGCGCGCCTACACGAAGGTGCTGCGCGTCGCGCGTACCGTCGCCGATCTCGCCGGAGCCTCGTCCGTTTCGGCTTCGCACGTCGCAGAAGCCATTGGCGCGCGGGTGCTCGATCGCAACGCAAATCAAGGGTCGCTCGCCGCTGCGAGCTGACCGAAAACTCGCTGCATGCGTCTCACGCCCCCGTTCGCATGCAGCGAAATTCTTCGGGGCAAAAAAATGAGGAAAAGGAAAAATGCTCGATCAACTTCAAGAAAAAATGCGGGTTCTCAAGAGCGTCGTCCTCGCCGTCGAAAAGCAATTCGGCAAGGGCGCCATCATGGCGCTCGGCGACGAATCGGAATCGGAGCCGATCGCCACGATCTCGACGGGATCGTTGGCGCTCGATCTCGCGACCGGCATCGGCGGTCTTCCCCGTGGTCGCGTCGTCGAAATTTACGGACCGGAGTCCAGTGGCAAAACGACGCTTGCTCTCCACGCGATCGCCGAAGCCCAACGTGCGGGCGGCGTGTGCGCGTTCATCGATGCCGAGCATGCGCTCGACGTCACGTATGCGCGCAGCATCGGCGTCGACACCGAGAAGCTCCTCGTTTCGCAGCCCGACACCGGCGAGCAGGCCCTGGACATCACGGAGATGCTCGTGCGAAGCGGCGCCATCGATCTCATCGTCATCGATTCGGTCGCGGCGCTCACGCCGAAGGCCGAATTGGAGGGCGAAATGGGCGATTCGCACATGGGACTTCAAGCGCGGCTCATGAGTCAAGCGCTCCGCAAGCTCACCGCGATTTCGTACAAGACCGGCACGACGCTCCTCTTTTTGAATCAGCTTCGCCAAAAGATCGGCGTCACGTTCGGCTCGCCCGAGACGACGACGGGCGGCAACGCGCTGAAGTTCTACGCCTCGATGCGGCTCGACGTGCGTCGCATCGGACAAGTGAAGATCGGCGACGAGCCGGTCGGCGGCCGCACCCGCGTCAAGCTCGCCAAGAACAAATGCGCGCCCCCCTTCACCGAGGCGGAGTTCGAGATTCGCTGGGGAACGGGCGTCGACGCGATGAGCGAGCTGCTCGATCTCGGCGTCGCGCGCGGTCTCGTCGATCGCAGCGGTAATCATCTCTCGTTCGCCGGCTCGCCGCTCGGAAACGGACGCGAGCGATCGCGCGAGGCGCTCACGCAGAATCAAGAGCTGCAAGGCACGCTCCGCCAAGCGATCATCGCAACCGGCCCGACGCGCCCGGGGCGTCGCAACGACGCCGAAGCCTAGAAAATAAGCCAGATCATGCGCGCCGTCTTCCGACGATGGCGCGCACGGCCTGCAGATCTTCGCTGCCGATCTCGCGAAGCACGACGAGCACGACGAGATAGGCGAGCACGACGAAAACGCACGCCCCCATCGTGGCGACGCGGCCGAGCGCGTGGACATGCGCGCCCGCAAATACCGCGGCGGCCACGACGACGACGACGCGTGCTATCGACACTGCGGGCACGAAACCTCCCGCGATTTTTCGAACGACAGCGCCCGCGAGAAGGAGGCCGAGCGCGAGCGCACAAGAAACTGCAATCGCGTTTCCATGAAGCTGCGCTTCGCCGAACGGCGCAGGCGAGGCGAGAGCCCAACATCCGACGCCGACGACGGCGAGCGTGACGAAGCTGAGGACGGCAGCAATGCGTTCGCGGCCAAGGCTCGCGAGCGCCGTCGTCGCGATCCCGAACATCGTGAATGCCCCTTGGCCGAGAGCCAAAATCCGCAACGTGTCCGCGCCGCGCGCGGCCGCATCGGCGCCGTATACGAAGTACAGCACCGAGCCGGGTAGGGCAGCCACGACGGCGACGAGCGCGCCCGACGCAAGAAGGGCAATGCGCGCGCCTCGCTCGACGTAGCGGCGAACCGCTTTGCGGTCGCCTTCTGCGTGGGCGCGCGCAACGAGCGGAAAGAGAACCTGCGTGACGCTCATCACGAGCTGATAGGGCAAGAACGCGAAGTATTGGCAGTAGCGATAAATACCGACCCACTCATCCGCGGCTTTGCTCGCGGCGTCACCGACGAGGCCCGTTGCATGCACGTTGATGGAAAGGAAGCGGCCGAGAAGAACGATGTCGACCTGCATGAGCGCGTTCGTCAAAAGCTGCGTCAGCGCAAGAGGCCCGAGGCCCGCCAAATACATCTTCCAGTCGAACGCGAAGACGCCTTTTTTCCCCGTGCCAGACCACTGGAGCGCGATCGGGATGATGCACGCCGCCGCCACCGCGAAGCCGATCGCCGCGCCGAGAGCGCCGGCGCCGGACCGCTTCCACATCCAATATCCGAAGCCGACGAGCGCACCCGTCCGCACCACGGCAAACATCGTGTCGAGCGCGGCTTGCTTCGTGAATTTTCCGCGACCGTTCAGCGCGCCGACGAGCGGCGCATAGAGGCCATAGAACAAAACGACGAGCGCGAGCACGCGAAGCGGCGCCGTGATGTACGGAGCCCGTTCGAAATCGGCCACGAACGGCGCGGCGAGCCAAAAAAGCGCCGCGAGAGCGACCGCGATCGGCGCGTGCAGGCGAAGCGCGCTTCGAAAGACGAGCGGGTCTTTTTCGTCCGTGGCTCCTGCGACGGCGCGACTCACGCCTTGCACGGAGCTTGCGACCGTCACGTTGTTCACGACGCTGGCGACGGCGAGGACGCGCGCCAAAATTCCGAACTCCGCCGTGCCAATCGCACGTGGCAAGAGCGTTTGCTGCACGAGCCCGCTGAAAATGAAAAAAACCTTCGCACCGAGAACGGCGACGCCACCGCGGCCTGCGGCGCGCGCGCTCGTCCGCGAATCCTGGACCGGCGCCGCCGCTTCCGCGCCCATTTTCTCCGAGATCGTCACGGTGCCGTCGATCGCACGTTGACCGGCTTTTGCGTCACGAAAATCGAATCGGCGCGTTCGGTGAGCGTGCACGCGCCCGAGCGATCGAAGACGTGGATGGGATATTTCCCGCCAGCGCCCGCGCGCCGATCGCCGACGAAGAGCGTGTCGCCGCGCCATGCGAGGCCTGAGAGATCGAATCCGCCCGTCGACAAGATCGAATTCGAGG
>JAICXU010000145.1 GCA_025934595.1 Polyangiaceae bacterium
GCGACTCCCGCGACGAGCTCGTAGAGCGTCGCGCCCACCGACCAAATGTCGGCGCGATGATCCACGTCTTTTTCCGCGCGAACCTGCTCCGGCGCCATGTAGAGCGGCGAGCCGATGACGGCGCCCGTGTTCGTGAGGGTGACATCGACGTGCGCGAATTTCGCGATGCCGAAGTCGAGCACCTTCACGACGCGTTTGTCGCCCTCCTCGGACACGAACACGTTCGCGGGCTTGATGTCGCGATGCACGATGCCCGCCGCGTGCGCGGCCTCGAGCGCGCGCAAAATCTCGATCGCGATCTCGCACGCGTCGCGCACCGGCAATCGCTCACGGAGCGCACGTTCGGCGAGCGTTTCGCCGGAGCAGAGCTCCATGACGATGTACGGCTCGTTCTCTTCCGTGTGTCCGTAATCGGTGACGGCGACGATGTTCGGGTGACCGATGCGCCCTGCCGCGCGAGCCTCGCGCTCGAATCGCGCCTCGCTGTCGGGCGCCCGCGCCTTGTCGGTGTGCATCAACTTGAGCGCGAACTTCCGATCGATGCCGATGTGCGTGGCCTCGAAGACCGCGCCCATGCCGCCCCGTCCGAGCATGCGATTGAGGCGGTATTTGCCCGCAATGACAGGACCGCTCGGCGCCTCGCCGTCGCTCTTGAGGGATTTGTCGTCGGGCACCGACGTCGAGCGTACAACCGATGCGGTCAGGCGGCTCGCTTTCGCTTCGAGGATTTTCTACGCGAAAGCACCATCATCGTCATCGCCGCCATGAGCCACGCGCCGCTCGTTCCTTCGTGCTTCGGGCTCGTGCTGCAGCCTCCCGAGTCCGCACCGTCCGCGGACGATCCATCCGCCGACGATCCCGACGGATCGCCCGGCTGCGCGCCGGGTTGCGGCGCTTCGAGCCCGCCGTCCTCGTCGCCGCCGACCGTGCCGCCGTCGCTGGCGATCACCTGAATCTTCACCTCGATCTGCGTGTCGGAGGGTCCACCTTGTCCAGGATCTCCGAACCACGCGACGCCGTCCTCGACGAGGCCGAAATGCTCGTCGTAGAGACCGGGCTTTTCGGGCGCACGGAGATCGAATTGGAATTTGTAATCACCGCCGGGAGCGACCGTTCCCGATACGGCGTCGAGCCGCGACGATGAGACCCACGTGGAATCGGCAAACGCGCTCGCACGGTCGCGCGGGCCGGTCGTACCGAGCCGCGTGCTCGAGCCCCAATTTTTCGTGCCCGTGTTCTTCATCGTGAGCGACGAGGGGATGATTTGCCCGGCCGTCATCTTCAGCGTGGTCGTCGCCAAGGGAAAGCTCTGGCTCACGTAGCTCGCGGCGTACGAAATCGAACCGTATGCAGCGAGCGCGGCCTCGGCGTACGCGACGCGATTCGATTCATCGCACGTGCCGCAGCCCTCGAAATCGTCTTGGAAGGCGACCGTCGCCTCGGTCACGTTCGTCGTCGCGCGAAGACGTCCGAGCCCGTAGCTCGAAAAATTCGTGAGCTCGTACCAAATGAACTCGAGCTGCAACGTGAGCGAATCGACGCTCATCTTTTGCTCCGACGCATACGCGACGGCGTTGTCTCCTCCGTCCGAGTCCCATCTTCCGCCGACCGACCACTGGGCGATGCCTCGCCCCGGACCGCCGGATTGCACGGCCGTCGGGTCCACGTTGGACTCCTGCACGAGATTGCCGACGATGCCTGCGGCTTGAAATGTCGTGAGGCCTTTGCCGACGAAGAAGCTGAACGCGGGAGCCTCGTTCGCGTCGAGCGCGTCCTCGCTCGTGCCCGTCACGTCGCCCGGCGCGCCGGAATCGCTGCAACCGATCGCCAAAAACGAGAGCACCGAGAGCGCCGCGAAAAGAAGCGCGACGCGAGACGAGCGAGCGAGCATGCACACTCCTCAGCAATGCGTGCGCCACGCGCGATTAGGCCGTTTTTACGGCAAATCGTGATGGTGCGCGGTTCTACCACCTGCGAGAGACGGCGAGCTTTTCGCGGAGAATCGCGAGGATGATTCGCGCGCGATCCAGGACGGGCTGCCGCATTGCCCGATCGGACAGATGTCTGCCCCATCCGACAATCAGGCGGTGAGCTCGGCCGCTTTCGCTTCGTCTTCGCTCGTCACCGCGTTCTCGTCGCCGATCGCTTTCTTGATGGGCGCGTAGAACAGGATCATGAGGACGCCCGTCGCGAGCGAGATTCCGCTGAGCATGATGAAGAACGCGGGGCTACTCATCTTGTGCGTGTAGGTCGCGAGATAGCCGGACAAATAATCACCGACGCAGCTCGAGAGAAACCACATGCCCATCATCATCGACACGATGCGCGGCGGCGCGATCATCGTGACGAGGGAGAGCCCGACCGGCGAAAGATACAGCTCGCCCAATGTGAGAAGGAACGTGCAGCCGATCAAATAATTGAAGCTCGCGAGGCCGCCGCTGTCGACCTTGTGCCCAGCGGGGATCATCACGAGAAACGAAACCCCCAGCAAAAAGCAGCCGATCGCCATCTTCGCGACCGACGACGGCTCGGTCTTTTTCTCCGCCTGCTTTTTCCAAAACCAGTTGATGACGGGCGTGCCGAAGATGATGAAGAACGGATTCACGCCTTGGAACCAGGTGGCCGGCATCTCCCAATTCGATCCGAGCCAACCGAAGACGTGACGATCGCTCGAGCCGTCGGCCCAGAACTGCAGCGAGTTGCCTTGCTGCTCGTAGACGCCCCAAAACGAAATGTTGAGCGCGCAGAGAACGATGAGCGCCGTGATGCGCGCCCACTCCGCTTTCGTGAACGGCTTCTTCTCGGCCTTGGTCTCAGCCGCCGCCTTCTTCTGCATGATCTGATCGGCGGCGAGATAACGCGAGCCCCAGAGATACACGACGAGCCCGAGCAAGAGGCCGACGCCGGCGCTTCCGAAGCCCCATGCCCAGCCGACTTTTTCGCCGAGCGTGCCGCACACGAACGGCGAGAGGAACGCGCCGAGATTGATGCCGACGTAGAAAATGTTGAACGCGCGATCGCGGCGCGGGTCGCCCGGCGGATAGAGCGCGCCGACTTGCGTCGAGATGTTGGATTTGAAAAATCCGTTGCCGATCGTGAGCGTGATGATCGCCGGGAAAAATAGCGATTCCTTCATCATCATGAACTCGCCGCACGCCATGACGATGCCGCCGATGACGACGGACTTTCTCTGACCCAAAAGGCGATCGGCCAAGATGCCGCCGAAGAACGGCGTGAGATACACCGCGGCGGTGTAGAGACCGTAGATCTGGTCGGCGAACTGCTCGTTGTCGAGATGACCGAAAATGCGGCCGAGCAGGTGCTGCATAGCCGTGAAGCCGAGCACGGTGGGGGCGACGTCGGGCTTGCACAATTCCTTCGCGACATAGAGCGCGAGGAGGGCGCGCATGCCGTAGTAACAAAAGCGCTCCCACGCTTCGGTGAAGAAGAGGACGTAGAGCCCGGCGGGGTGGCCGAACAGCTCTTTGCCGCGGAGCGTTTTTTCTTCGCTCACGGACTATTTTCTCACAAGCGAATGCCGAGCTGCGCACCGAACGCGAACGACGAATAGGCGTCGCCGGTCGAGGGCTCGGCGTCGGGGATGAAGAGGAGGTTCACGTCGGCGCCGACGTAGATCGGACCGAGCGTCACGAGACCGACGAGGCCGGGCTCGAGATAAAAACGCTGGTTGGTGACGCTGAAGTTGCCGACCGTGGTGCCGGGATTGTTCGACGTGCCATTGAAATTCGCGAAGCTCGTGAGGCTCGCGTCGCCGAAGCCGAGCTGCGGGCGGATGATCAGCGCCGAGATGTGCAGGCTGTAGCCGGCCTCGAGCCCGATGAGCAACGTGTGCGTCGAGGTGCTGATGTTCGACGGCGTCGCACCGAGCGGCGTGTCCGCGGTCGACCCGAAGTAGTACATGACGTTGCCGCCGACATAGAGCTTCTGAAAGACCTCGACGCCGCCGCGCGCCCCGAAACCGACGGCGAGGGGATTCGGCACGTCGCTGTTCGGATTCGTCCCGTAACCGAACCTGCCGCCGGCCTCGACGGCGAGCGGAAGGTCCGCCCGCGCCGCAGGAGAACGGAAGAACACGCCGACGAAAACCAGGGCCGCGGGCAGGGGGAGCGCGAGTCGTTTCATGGGCCCCCTACCTACCGCGAAGCGCGCCTCCTTGTCCTCTACTTATCTCTCTAGTTGCCTCTCTACTCAGCTCTCTACTTAGCTCTCTACTTAACAAGGAACCATTTCACCCCGGGCGTCACCTCGAGATGAAAGTGATTTTTGTGCTTCGCGTTGTAATCCGGCGTGAGCTCCACGTTGAAAAGGTGGGCCTCTGCCGCGCTACAGGCGATGGCTCGCAGGGTCTTCGCTTCTTCGGTCGCGGGCCTAGGTCCCGAGCGCGGCCCGCACGTTTTCGCGCCGATCGCCCCGTGAAAATCCTTCTCCACGTTCAACTTGGTCCCGTCTTTTTTCAGGAACACTGCGGCATCGAGCGCCAGCGCGGCACCGTGACGCTGCCCGGGTTTGTCGGCGGGCCAATTCTTCGGCGGCGGCCGGTAGGCGGAAAAATGCACCACCTCGTCGACGTCGTAGCGCGTGAGGATCTGCGCGAAGTCGTCGAGTGCGAGCACGAGCCGGCAATCCATGATCTCGTACGGCGACGTCGCGCGAGCCTTTGCGGGAAGCGCAGAATGAAAGGACACGCCGTGGAGCGGGCCCGTGAGGCGCACCGGCGTCGCCACGCCACGCGCGGCCGGCACCGATTGAAAAGAAATCTTGCGCGTCGCGAGCGCGGCCTCGCAGGCCGCAGAGTCCATCGCCGCGTACTCGATCGCCGGCGTCGTGTCGGGATCGGTCGGAAACGAAAGCCCCTTGCTCGACGTCGCGTCGGCGTGGGAGGCCGATGTGGCTCCTCTCGATCCGAACGCGGCCTCGCCGCAGGCCGTGAGCGCCAAGAATCCGAGCGTCACCGCGCGCGCGAGCCTCTGCATGTCGGTGTAATATGCATGCATTAGCGGATTGGCCCAATTTTAGGCTGCCCGCGCGCCTCGCAGAAGCAAAAGGGGTATACTGGCTGGAGAGTCATGGCGGATATCGGCCATCGCGCGCGGCGCATCTTGTATGCGGCCGTCACCGAGTTCGTAGCCACCGGCGAGCCGGTCGGATCACGGACGCTGGCAAAAAAAAGCGGTTTGGAGCTTTCGCCCGCGACCATTCGCAACGTCCTCTCCGACCTCGAGGAGGGCGGATACTTGCGGCAACCGCACACGAGCGCCGGCCGCATCCCCACCGATCGCGCGTTCCGCCTGTTCATCGATGCGCTCATGGAAGTGAAGGCGCTCACCGACGACGAGACCGCGCGCATTCGTGCCCGCTTCGAGGATCTCTCGCCGGGGCAGAACGTGATGCGCGAGACCGGCAAGCTGCTCGCCGAGCTCACGGGAAACGCCGCCGTCGTCATCGCGCCTCGCGCCGACGTGCTCACGTTGAAGCAGCTTCGTTTCATCCGCACGAAGTCGCGCGAGCTCTTGGCCGTGCTCGTGATGTCGAATGGCACCGTGCAAAATCGTTTCATCACGACCGACGTCGAAGATTCGGAGATCGAGCGCGTTCACAACTTGCTCGACGACGTCACCGAAGGACGAACCCTCGGCGATCTTCGCGAGTTCTTCACGCGCCGGCTCGCGACCGACCGCGTGCAGCACGACGAGCTCCGGCGCCGCGCGTTCTCTCTCGCCGACGCGGTCGTGCGAAGCGCCACCGGCAGCGGCGCCGACGTCGTGATCGAGGGCGAATCCCAGCTCTTTCAGCAGCCCGAATTTTCGGACGCGAGCGGCCTTCGTCAAATCGTCGCTGCGCTCGGTGAGAGAGATCGCATCGTCGGCTTGCTCGACGCGACGATCGCCGCGAAAGGCTCGGCCATCGTCGTCGGCAGTGAAGCCGGAGAGCTCGGCGGTGGACAGCTGTCGCTCGTCGGCGCGAGCTACACCGATCACGGACGCACGGCGGGATCGGTCGCCGTCATCGGCCCGACGCGCATGGATTATCCGAAGGTCATTCCGCTCGTCGTCGCCACCGCCACGGCGATGAGCGAGTTCATGGATCGCGAAGGCGATCGCCAGTCCGAAGACGACGACGATTGACGATGGGGTGGAAGCTCCGCCTCGCGCCGTCGAAGAGGAGGCTCGCGATTTTGGGCGGCGTCTTCGCCGTCTTTTTCGGATGGCTCGCGTGGCTCAATGCCATGCCCGGCACGAGCTACGACGGCGAAGCGCTCACGGCGAGCGACGCGCTCGAAGAGAAGCTCGCCGCCGACGTCACGACGCTCGCCGTCGGCATCGGCGAGCGCAACATCGATCGTCCCGTCGCCCTCGCGAAAGCGGAGGCCTTCGTCGACGGCGAGCTCGCGAGCGCCGGGCTCGGCGTGAGCCACCTCGCGTTCCCCGCGCGCGGTCTCACGGTGGCGAACGTCGAAGGGGAAAAAAAGGGTGATTCGCGATCGAGCGAGATCATCGTCGTCGGCGCCCATTACGATTCTGCGATCGGCTCCACGGGCGCGGACGACAACGGATCGGGCGTCGCCGCGATGCTCGCGATCGCGCGCGCGCTGAAGAACGACAAGCTCGCGCGCACCGTCCGCTTCGTCGCGTTCGTGAACGAGGAAGCGCCGTATTTCTGGCACGACACGATGGGCAGCCTCGTCTACGCGAAAGCGTGCCGAGCGCGCGGCGACAAGATCGTCCGGATGATCAGCCTCGAGACGCTCGCCTATTTCTCCGACGAGAGGGGCTCGCAGAAATATCCCCCGGGCGTCGGGCTCTTCTATCCGTCCACCGAAAACTTCATCGGGTTCGTCGGCAACACGAGCTCACGGGGCGACGTGCGCGACGCCATCGGCATCTTCCGGAAAACGGCGCGTGTGGCGAGCGAAGGCGCCGCCCTCCCCGCGTTCATCCAGGGCGTCGGATGGTCCGACCAGTGGGCGTTCTGGCGCGAGGGCTACCGCGGAATCATGATCACGGACACGGCACCGTTCCGAAATCCGAACTACCACACGATGCACGACCTGCCGGCCTCGCTCGACTTCCACCGCTTCGCGCTCGTCGTCGAAGGCGTAACGGAGGTGGTGAGGGCGTTCGCGAACGAGACCTGAGGGTCGATGGTGTTAGCTGTCTGTATCGACACCTGTATGCCCATTTAGGCACCTATTCGACGCAGCACCGAAATCCGAAGTCGTCGAAGAGC
>JAICXU010000278.1 GCA_025934595.1 Polyangiaceae bacterium
GGGGTGCCCATTCGCGTGCGCGACGTCGCGCAGGTGAGCATCGGGCCCGACAGTCGCCGCGGCCTCTCCGAGCTCAATGGCGAGGGCGAGGCGCCGGGCGGCATCGTCATCATGCGCTACGGCGACAACGCGCTCACGGTGATCGACGCCGTGAAAGAACGCCTGGCGGAAATCCAGAAGGGCCTTCCCGACGGCGTGCAGATCGTCCCGACCTACGATCGCTCCGAGCTCATCGACGCGTCGGTCCATACCCTGAAGCACACGCTCATCGAGGAAATGATCGTGGTCAGCGTCGTCATCTTCCTTTTCTTGCTGCATGCGCGCAGCGCCCTCATCCCGATCCTCACGTTGCCGATCGGTGTGCTCTTGGCGTTCATTCCGATGAACGCGCAGCATCTCACGGCGAACATCATGTCGCTCGGCGGCATCGCCGTCGCGATCGGAGCGATGGTCGACGCGTCGATCGTCATGATCGAAAACATCCACGCGCACCTCTCGGCGTGGGAAGCGGCGGGAGCAAAAGAGTCGGCCTCAAGCGTCGACCACGCTGCGGCAAAGCCGCAGACGTGCCGTCGCGACGTCATCGTTCGCGCGATGCAGGAGGTCGGGCCGTCCCTGTTTTTTTCGCTGCTCGTGATCACCGTGTCGTTCTTGCCGGTGTTCACGCTCGAAGCGACGGAAGGTCGTCTCTTCAAGCCGCTCGCGTTCACGAAGACGTACTCGATCGGATTTGCGTCGATTCTCGCCGTGACGCTCACTCCCGCGCTCGCTGTGCTTCTCGTTCGCGGCAAGGTGCACGACGAGCGCAAAAATCCGCTGAATCGCGTGCTCGCCGCGATCTACGCGCCGATCGTCCGCTTCGTGGTGGAGCATCGATGGAAGGTCATCGCGCTGGCGTTGCTCGCGATCGCCCTCACCGTTCCCGCATTCTTCCGTCTCGGCAGTGAGTTCATGCCGCCGCTGAACGAAGGCGTTCTCCTCTACATGCCGACGGCGCCTCCCGGCATGAGCGAGGACGAGTCGGCGAGGCTGCTCCAGACGATGGATCGCGAGCTGAAAAAATTTCCGGAAGTCGCCAGCGTCTTCGGAAAGGAAGGGCGGGCCGAGACTGCGACCGATCCCGCGCCGCTCGGAATGGCGGAGGTCATCGTCACGCTCAAGCCGAAAGATCAGTGGCGTCCCGGTCTCACCTGGGACGGGCTCGTCAAAGAGATGGACGCGAAGCTGCATTTTCCCGGCATGCCGAACGTGTGGTGGATGCCGATTCAGACGCGCACGGAGATGCTCGCGACCGGCGTGCGTAGCCCGCTCGGCATCGAGGTATTCGGCGACGACCTCGGCGCGATCGAGAAAGCCGCGATCGCCATCGAGCACGCGGTCTCGCAAGTGCCAGGCACGCGCAGCGCGTTCGCGGAGCGATCCACCGGCGGCTTCTATATCGACTTCGACGTGAAGCGCGAAGAAGCCGCGCGACACGGCCTCACCGTGGAAGCCGTGAACACGATCGTGTCGAACGCGATCGGCGGCGAAAACGTGTCGGTGGCGATCGAGGGTCGCGAGCGATATCCGATCGACGTTCGCTACGCGCGAGAGTTTCGAGACGATCCGGAGCTCCTCGGCCGCGTCCTGATCGCGACGCCCGACGGATCGCAGATTCCGCTGTCGGAGGTCGTCACGATCAAAAACACGCTCGGCCCCCCCATGATCCGCAGCGAGGGCGGCAAGCTCGTCGGTTTCGTGTTCGTCGATACCGACCGGCCGATCGCCGACTACGTCGGAGACGCGAAGCAAGTCGTGGCGCGCGACGTGAAGCTGCCCGCCGGAACGCGCGTCGCGTGGGTGGGACAATTCAAATATTTCGAGCGCGCGAAAGAGCGATTGAAGTGGGTCGTGCCGCTGACCCTCGGCATCGTGATGCTCCTGCTCTATGCGAACACGAGATCGATGGCCGAGACGGCGATCGTGATGCTCGCCGTGCCGTTCTCGCTCGTCGGCGCGGTCTGGCTCCTTTACCTGCTGCACTACAATCTCAGCGTCGCGGTGTGGGTCGGCATCATCGCGCTCGCAGGGCTCGATGCCGAGACGGGCGTCGTGATGCTCCTCTATCTCACGCTCGCGCACGATCGCTGGACGCGGGAGGGACGTCTTCGCACGCACGATGACCTTCGCGAATCAATCGTCGAAGGTGCTGCGAAGCGCTTGCGACCGAAGCTGATGACCGTCGCGACGATGACGATGGGTCTATTGCCCGTCCTCTGGAGCACGGGAGCGGGCGCAGACGTGATGAAGCGAATCGCTGCGCCCATGGTGGGTGGGCTCGCGACGTCCTTCATGCTCGAGCTCTTGGTCTATCCCGCGATCTTCGCGATGTGGAAGTCGCGGTCGCTCGGGACGCGACAAGCCGCCGCGTCCGAAACGAAGTGAGCCGCGAAAAATGAGGCTTACCGACGGCGCTTCCGTCGGCTTCCCACTTTGCGCATGAACACGAGGCCGAGCACGCCGAGGAGGGCGGTGAGCCCGCCATCGGTGTCGCCGCGCGCGGCGGTGACGCAGCCGCCGCTGCCGCCGTTGCCGTCGATCGACGCGGCCGACTCGTCCGGTGTTCCGTAACCGACGACCTCGCAGTGATCGTAGATCGGGCATTGCGTGTTGATCTGTTGCGTGACGGTGCGGATGTTCGAGAGCTCGGATTGATCTCCCGAGGCTTGCAGCACGAAATCGGTCGTCATCGCCGCGTGTGAGATGTCGCTTCGCATGCGCGTGATGCGGACGTTCGGGCCGCTCATGCCGGCGAAGAGCGCCGCGAGGTCGTCGGCGCGAACTTGATCCGAGCTTTCGTAGGCGCCGCCGTCGGCACCGCCGTCCGCGTCGCCGACTGGCAAGTAATCGTCGTCTGCATTCGCGACCGGCGCGCCGCCGCCACCGAATCCGCCACCGCCGTAGTAGACGCCGCCGCTCTCGACGACGCTCTGGATCGTGGCTTGGTTCACGTCGATCGAGCTCTCGATCTCCCAACCTTTGCCGTTGTAGAGCGCTTCATTTTGCGCGCGCAAGGTCGTGTAGTTCGAGCTCTGGGTTTTGAAATCCCAAATCAGATCTTTGTCTTCGATGTGGAAGAAGGGGAAATTCTGCGGCTCGTAGCGGCCGTCGCTCACCGTCCAAATCGTGATGCCGACCGTCGCGCCCGTGCCGATCGCGGCCATGCGCAGAGGGAGCGAGACCGACGCGCCCGGGAAGGTGACGCGCACGGGCCGCATCGACTGCACGCCTTCGTTCGGCAAGAGCTTCATCGCGAGGAAATCGAAGCCCTCGGTCACGTACGCGTCGATGATCGGCGTGACGTCCGGCGGAATCACGAAGCCGTTGTCACTGAGCCACTGATTGAGCGCGCTCGAGTCCGTCGCATGGAGCTGCACGGTCTCGTACGGGCCGACGTTCTCGGCTTTCGTGACGTTGACGCCGTCGCTGCCTCCGCCTGCACCCGGGGCCGCATTGAACGTGCTCCCGTCAGCGCTGGCGCTGTTTCGGCAATCGTCCGGCGGCGCCGGGCACGCGGGCGTCGGCGCTTGGATCTGCGTCGCGGTGACCGCGTCGATCGAATCGAACATCACGTCGGCGCTGAGACCCACGTCGACGGTGCCGTGAATCGGAAGCACCCACGCGAAGGAGGTGGGCGATCCGGAATAACGAATCTGATCGTAGAGCGTGCTCTGCTGCGGCGAGACCGCGAGCATCATGCGCTCGTCGGTGATGTCGGAAACGTTTTCCGTCGGCGGATGAAAGCAGCCGCCGCACGCGCGCGCGTTACGCTCGTGTCCCGCGAGGAGCGCTCCGCCGGTCATCGCCATCGCCAAAGCCAAAGTGATTCGTCGCATCGTTCGCCTCCGCCTCTCCGACTCACAAAGAGGTGCTTGAGGAGGCTTAAGCAGGGTTCGGGCCAGTCACGAAAGTCGCGATTTTCTCGACGATTTCACGATTTTTTGAGCCGCCGGAATCGGCCACGACCTGCATTCTCACCGGCGGATTGCTCGAAGTGGCACAACTCTCGAGCAGCGAGCTCAGCTCTTTTTTCGAGCGCGAGCGAGGCGCGCGAGGACGAGCCCGAACATGCCGAGCGCGGTCGCGAGCAGACCTCCGGGACCGGGCGTGGGCTTCGAAGACGTGTCGCAGCTCCCGAAGACTCCGCACCCCGGATAATCCGGGCACGCGGGCTCGTTCGCCGAATTTTTCACCTGGCGGACGTTGGAGAGCTCGCTCTGATCGGCCGACGCCGCGAGCACGAGATCTTGCGTCATCGCTTCGTGCGAGAGATCGGCGCGGATACGTGTGATGCGCACGTTGCCCGTGATGCCGCCGAAGAGCGCCGCCAAATCGGCCGCGCGCACCGCATCGGCGCTTTCGTACGCGCCGGCGTCTCCCGCGTCCGCGCCTGCGTCGCCGCTCGGATCGCCGATCGGCAAGTAGTCGTCGTCGGCGCTCGCGCCCGATCCGCCGGAGCCCGTGCCCGCTTGCGAGACGAAGCCTCCGTTCAAGATCGCGTTCGAGATGATCTGCTCGTTCACGTCGATCGAGCTTTCGATTTCCCATCCGTTGCCGGGAAACGCGGCCTCGTGCGATGCGCGGAGCGTCGTGTAGTTGCTGATGCTCTTTTGCCAATCCCAGACGAGCTCGCTGTCGTCGATGTGGAAGAAGGGAAAGTTCTGCGGCTCGTAGCGACCATCGCTCACGACCCAAATCGAAATGCCGACGGTCGCGCCCGTGCCGATGGCGGCCATGCGAAGGGGGAGCGAAAGCGACGCGCCCGGGAACGTCACGCGCACCGGTCGCATCGCCGTCACGCCTTGATCAGGCAGGAGCTTCATCGCGAGAAAATCGAAGCCTTCGCTCACGTACGCATCGATGATGGGCGTCACGTCCTGTGGGATTTCGAAGCCATTTTGTGCAAGCCACGTATTGAGCGCCTGCGGATCGGTGGTGTGGAGCTGGACGGTTTCGTAAGGACCGACGTTCGCTTGTTTCGTCACCGTGACCCCGCCACTGCCTCCCGCCTGATCGGCCGGACTCGCGAACCCCCCCGCCGTGGTGCCGCAGTTCGGGGGTGGCGGACAGTTGTGAGGCGGCGGATTGATTTGCGTGGCGGTGACCGAGTCGATCGTGTCGAACATCACATCGGCGCTGAGGCCCACGTCCACGGTCCCTTTGATCGGCAAGACCCACGCGAACGACGAAGGCTGTCCCGAATAGCGAATCTGATCGAACAGCGTCGTCTGATTCGGCGTGACGGAGAGGAGCATGCGCTCGTCGGTGATGTCGGTGACGTTCTGCGACGGCGGATGGAAGCAGCCGCCGCACGCCGAGGCGCTCCGCTCACCGGCGAAGGTCACCGACGCGATGACGGTCGCGACGCCCAGGGTCCACTTGGATCGATTCATGATGCTCTCCCGTCGCCCCCCTCGGAGGGGCGCA
>JAICXU010000977.1 GCA_025934595.1 Polyangiaceae bacterium
AGGATCGAAGATCTGCGGCCCGCCGGTGTCGCGATAACCGGCGAGATACGCGACCGTCGACGTGAGATCGACCTGCCACTTCGGCTTTCCGCTCGAGAGATCGAGCGCGTAGAGCGCGCGATCGCGTGTAATATACACATTTCGTCCGCGAATCGCGAGGGAGGCGCGACCGACGTCGGACAGCCAAATTTCCCCGTGCATCGCTTCCCACGCGACACGACGATTGAAGAGATCGAGGGCGCGAATGCAATGCGCGCCGTTTTCGGAAGTATGCGCGCCGACGACCGCGAAGCCGATCGCCGGGTCGTACGCGAGCACGAGATTTTCGACGGGGCCCATCGACTACGACAAAGCGTATAGCGCCGTCCGCGTACGCCACCAAGCGACTGTCTCGGCCTCTCGCTCCGCGGCCGATCACATGCTCGTGACGCTGGCGCGCGTGTACTTGCCGCATTGGACCTAGCTCGACGTCTTCGACGCGAAGACGGGCGCGGTCATCGGGACCGTCGGGGTGTGGTAAGGGCGAGCGCGCACGCGGGCTCGTGAATCTCGCCGAGCTCGACATCGAGAGCTTCGTCGGGTTGGGCCGCGCCCGATGCGATGACCTGAAGCCCACGGACGATCGCGCTGATGCGAAGCGCTCCGAGACGCGCCTCTTCGAGCGCCGCGAGGAGATCGGCATCGCATTCCGCAGAGAGCTGCTCGCGCACGAAATCCAGATTCGTCAGCACGTACGCGAGCGGATTGTTCACCTCGTGCGCGATCCCCGCTGCGAGCGCCGCGAGCGTCGGCGCCACGTCACTCGAGCTCGGCACGACGCGCGATTCAGGCTTCAGCGCGACGACGGCGCTGTCGTCCGGATTCCAATCGAGGGGCTTCGGGCTCGGCGTACCCACATGCACCTCTACGGCGCGCCGAGCGCCAACTTAATGGCGGTCAGGCGGGAAAGAGGTGCTCGGCGATTTGCACCGCGTTCAGCGCGGCGCCTTTTCGCAAGTTGTCCCCGACGATCCACAAGTTGAGGGCGCCGGGAACCGCCAAATCCTCGCGAATTCGGCCCACATACACGGGATCCGCGCCCGCGACGTGGATCGGTTGCGGATGCTTTCCGGGCGCATACGCGTCGGCCATGAGCACGACGCCGGGCGCATTCTCGAGGAGCTTTTTCGCTTCGGCCGCGGACATCGGGCGGTGAAATTGGACGTGGACCGATTCGCTGTGCCCGTTGACGACGGGGACCCGCACCGCCGTGGGCGACACGCCGATGCTGTCGTCGCCCATGATCTTGCGCGTCTCGTTCACCATCTTGAGCTCTTCTTCCGAATAGTCGCCTTCGCCGGCTTTCCAATCGGAGAGCACGTTGAACGCGATTTGCCCGGGGAAAACCGCGGGAACGACAGCTTGACCCGAAACGGCAGCGCGCGTTTGCTGCATCAAGTCTTCGACGGCGGCTTGTCCTTTTCCGCTGGTCGCCTGATACGTGGAGACGACGATGTGTTTGATGCGCGCGGCATCGTGCAGCGGCTTGAGCGCCACGACCATTTGAATCGTGGAGCAGTTCGGATTCGCGATGATGCCCTTCGGGCGATTCGCGGCCGCGCTCATGTTCACTTCGGGAACGACGAGCGGCACGTCGGGGTCCATGCGCCACGCGCTCGAATTGTCGATGACCACGGCGCCGGCTTTCGCGGCGACCGGCGCGAGCTCGCGCGAGGGTCCCGCGCCTGCGCTGAAGAGCGCCACGTCGACGCCGGTGAACGATGCCGGCGTCATGGTTTCGACGGTGACCTCGCCGCCGTTGAAAACGAGCTTTTTCCCCGCGCTTTTCGCGCTCGCGAGCGCCACGAGCTTCTTCACGGGAAAGCGTCGCTCTGCCAGCGTCCGCACCATTTCTCTTCCGACTGCACCCGTGGCTCCGCAGACAGCGACGACGAAAGACATGGTGCTCTAT
>JAICXU010000947.1 GCA_025934595.1 Polyangiaceae bacterium
CTCGTGCTCGCCGCGCATCGCGGCCACGACCGCCTCGTGATCCATGCGAATCTCGTCGACGGCTTTCGTGAGCGCCGCCTGCGCCTCGTCGCGCGTGGTCGTGATCTCGTGCTCGTAGGAAGCGGTGAGGTCGGTGAGCTTTTGCCGGAGCTCGACCGCCTCTTTCGTGCGCGCTTCGCTCTCGGTCTGCGCCCGCGCCATGCGCGCTTTGAAATCCTCGCTCGCCTTCTTGGCTTGTTCTTTGTCGGCTGCGAGCGCGTCGTTCTTGTCGCGCGCGTCGGCAAGCTCGCGTTCGACGGCGAGCACGCGATCGGCGGAGTCCGCTTTCGCGCGCTCGAGCGCCAAATTCTTCTCGCGCAGATCGAGAATTTCTTTTTCTTTGCGCCCGAAGGATTCCTTGAGCGCGAGGATCTCTTTGTCTTTCTTGTTGAGATTTTCGCGCAAATCCAAGAACTCGCGGCTCGACACGCCGCCGCCCCTTGATGCGCCAGTCGATGCGTTCGCGAGGCGATTTTTCAGGTCTCCGACCTCGCCCGCCAACCGCTCGGCTTCGCTCGCCTTCGATCGCAGCTCGCCCGCTTCGCTCTTCGCCGCCGCGAGCTCGCGTTCGAGCTCTTCGACGCGCGCGCTCGAAGCGGCGACGGCTTCTCCGACGCCGGGTGAAGGTACGTAGATCGCGGTGTCGGCGATGTCGGTCTGATCGTGCGCGTGCGCTCCGCCGTTCACGACCGGCGGTGGCTCCGGAGACGGGGCCGCGGCCGGTGCCTGCGGTGAGGGCGCGACGGACGGCGGCGCGTTCGATCCGGTGATCCTGCCGAACGCGTCTTCGATGTCGATCTCGGCTTTCGATGCGCGCGGCATCACCGCGACAGCCGGAGGTTGTTGCGACGGCGCGCGAGGCGCATGCGACGCAGCGCGCGGAGCCTGCGACGGCGCACGAGAGGGTGGTCGTGATTGCCCGCGAGGCGGAGCCGGAAATGGCGCTGGCGAGTCCATGTCGGGCATCGCGCCGATCTGCGTGTTGTCTTGATCGTCGTCCTGCGTGCTCGGAACGCTCTGCAGATCTGCGGAGTCGATGACGGCGTCGTCCTCGATGACGATTTCCTCGTTGTCGCCGCCGGCAGCATCCGCCAGTGGGACGAGCTGCTGGATGTGATCGAGGAGCTCGCCGAACGCGATCGGCTTGTGCACGTAATCTTCCGCGCGCGTTCGGAGCTTTTTGTGCTGCTCGAACGTCTCGTCGCTCGACTCGCTCGACATGATGATGAGCGGGACGCTCTTCAGATTCGCGTCTTTTTTGAGCTTGTTGCAGACCGAAAAGCCGTTCATGCGCGGCAGCTCGATGCTGAGAAGAACGAGGTCCGGACGGTCCGCCGCCGCTTGTTGCAGGCCGACGTTGCCGTCTTCGACGACCTCTACTTCGCACCCGAGCTTGCTGAGCTCGGATCGAAGCTCACCGGCGAATGCCGCGTCGCTCTCGAACACGAGGACCTTGGTGGACATCCAAATTCGAGACTATCGTATGCACCAGAGTGAGCGCCAAAAATGTCGCGAGCGAATCCGGACGCACGGCCGGTCCGCGCGCTCCGCGCCCGCATCTCGAGTTCGCGACGCCGCGCAAGCTTCCGAAAGCGAAGGACCTCCACGGTCGCGTCGCTGTGCTCGACCTCGCGTTCGCTTCGGAGTCGTCCGGCGGCGGCTTCGAGAAGCTCACACGTCCGCTGATCGAAGGCCTCGGCGCGCGCCTCGCAGCGTGGGTCGACCACCACGATCACGTTTTACATGCAAAATACAAGGATGATCCGCGCTTCGTGCTCGCGACGAAAGCGGAGCACGGCGCGTGTCCCGAGATGATCACGCCCGACGTCGTCGCGCGCGCGGGTCAGGTCGACACGATCGTCTGCCACAACGATTTCGACGGTCTCTGCAGCGCCGCGAAGTGGATTCGCGCCGGCGAAGAGCCGTATGCCGGCGCCGACGACGACGCCCGTGCAATCGACACCCGCATCGGCGCGCCGTCGACCACCGCGGTTCGCATC
>JAICXU010000542.1 GCA_025934595.1 Polyangiaceae bacterium
CGACATGCTGAAGGCCGTGCACGACAGCGAATATCAAATCTTCGGAATCGGTCTCGGCACCGAGATCAAAGAGAGCGAGATCAAAGACATCGGCAAGAGCGGCACGGCGATGGCGACCGACAAGACGAAGGTCGTCGAAGCGTTCGATGCGATCGGCGCGAAGATCGAAGCCGCGACGAAGAGCTATTACTTGCTCTCGTATTGCTCGCCGTCGCGCGCGGGCAAGCACGAGGTACGCATCGAGGCGACGTTGAAAGCCGGCGATCCGGCCGTCGCGACGACGACCACTACCACGGCCTCGGCGAGCGCTACTTCGAGCTCGAGCACGCCCGTCGGCACCGACGACAACTCGAACGCGAACGCGAGCGCAAGCACGAAGAGCGCAGGCGACAGGTCCGGCAGTATGAAGAGCGAGTTCGACGCCACCGGTTTCGGACCGGGCTGCGACCCGAACACGCCGCCGAACTTCGACGTCACGAAGGGTGATGCGCTCGCGCCGAAAGACAAAGACGCCGACAAGAACAAAGACCGCGACCGCGACCGAGACAAAGACGCGGAGAAAAAGAAGACGAAGAAGCCTTCTGGGGGCGGCGTGAATTTGCCGCCACCGCCACCGCCGAGCCAAAGCGACAAGCCGGCCGACAAGCCTGCGCAACCGCCGCCTCAAGATTTCACGCCGTAAGCGCGCCGCTTAGCGAAGACGCGTGCGAGCCTGCGCGGTCCATTTCGCGCCCCTCATGGGCGACCGTTTCGGTTAGGGTGGGGCGAGATGCTTCGGCTGCACACCGTCCGCCAAAAGCTGATCGCGCTGGTCGGGTTGTCGTTCATCGTCATCGTCGCGGCGCTGTTCGCTTTGCAATGGGTCCTGCAAGAACAGGTGAGTCACGAGGCGACGTCGCGCGTCGTGAACGGGTCCTACGCATTCGAAGATTCCGTCCAGGAGCAAATCGGCGATCTCGACATCGTCGCGCACGTGCTCGGGACGAGCACCGGCATCAAAGACGGTATTCAAAAGAACGATCCTGCGAAGGTAGCGCGGATCGCACAGCGTTATTTCGACGCGTATCCGAACATGGACATGCTCTTCGTCGAGCCGGGCGGCGCGATCATCACGCAGCTCGGCTGCGAGGATCCTCCCGCCACGATCGACGCGATCGCGGGAATGAAGGATCTCCTCCACGGCCAGCCCTTTCGCGGCCTCATCGATCACGGCTGCGCGGAGCCGGGCGACAAAGTTCCGCCGGCGTTTGCGATCGGCGTTCCTCTCGAGGGCGGCGGCGCCATCGTGCTTTGCCTTCCGTACAGCGTCGGTTTGCTCGAGGAGGCGTCGAAGAGCTTGCACATGCAGCTCTCGCTCATCTCGCCGGACGACAAGATCATCAGCACGACGGCGGGCTATCCCGTCGGCGCGCACCTGCGAAAATCGCCCAACCTCACCGTCGTCCGCTACGTGAGCACGTGGTGGCTATCCGGTCGCTTTCAGCCGAAAGAGCTCGCGGGCCCGCATGGCGCTTATACCGTCGTCGCCGCGCTCGACATCACGGAGCTCGAGGTCTCGGTGCGCCGGAACCTCTTCGTCGCCGCGTTCTTCATCGGTCTCGCGGCGCTCATTTCGATGGCGGCGGCGTGGCGCCTCGCGTCGGTGATGTCGAACGCTCTCACGCGCGTGAGCGCCGCGCATCGCAAGCTGCAAGACCACGCCGAATACTCGCAAGTGACGGGCGTCACGACGGGCGACGAGCTCGAGGAGCTCGCAGACGGCTTCAACGCGATGGTCGAAGGTCTCAAAGAACGAGACCGCATGCGGAACACCTTCGGTAAGTACATGACGGCATCGGTGATGGAGCATCTGCTCTCCGGCAAAGTGCAGCCCGGCGGCGAGCTCTTGCCCGTCACGATCCTCTTCTCCGACATTCGCAGCTTCACGACCATCAGCGAGAACATGGACGCGAAGGCGCTCGTCGCCCTCTTGAACGAGTACTTTTCGGAGATGGTCGGCATCGTCATGCAGGAAGACGGCGTCGTCGACAAATACATCGGCGATGCGATCATGGCCGTCTTCGGCGCGCCCGTTCCTCGCAAAGACGACCCGCAACGCGCCGTACGTGCCGCCGTGAAAATGCGCGGCGCGCTCGCTCAGCTCAACGTGAGCCTCAAATCGCGCGGCATGCAGATGCTCCGCACCGGCATCGGCATCCACACGGGCGAGGTCGTCGCCGGCAATCTCGGCAGCGAAAAACGCATGGAATATACGGTGATCGGTGATGCGGTGAACCTCGCGTCCCGCCTCGAAAGCGCCACCAAAGAGCTCGGCGTGAACGTGCTCATCAGCGAAGACACGTACGAGCTCACGAAAGACGTGATCGACGCGCGCCAAGTGAAAGAGATCCACGTGAAGGGCCGCGCAAAGCCGGTCATGACGTACGAGGTCCTCGGAATCAAAGGCGAGCCGCCGCTTCCCGCCGACGTGGTCTGAAGCCGACCATCCGTTCACTGGGGTCACTCGATAAAATAGGTATAGTTATCGCGGATGAACCGAGCGGATGACCGTCGCCCGAAAGCGACGAGCGCGTATCCACGCGTGCTCGGCCGGTATCACTTGCTCGAAGAGCTGTCGGAGAACGCGATCGGCGTGCTCCATCTCGCGCGCCTCGAAGGTCCGAACGGCTTTCAGCGATGGTCGGCCGTGCGGCGCGTGCATCCTCATCTTGCGGCGGACCCGAGCTTCGCGCGCGATTTTTTCGATGCAGCCCGGGCCGCGGCGAGCCTCAGGCATCCGAACGTGGAAGCGACGCTCGACGTCGGCGACACGGACGGCACGTTGTGGGTGGCGCTCGAGTATCTGCACGGTGAGCGCGTCGCGCATCTCGTGAGCCGCGCCGAGATCGCGGAGACGGGTGTCGCGTGGGACGTCGCGTGTCGCATCGTCGGACAAGCGGCGCTCGGCCTCGATGCGATTCATGCGTCGCACGACGCGCGCGGCGAGCCACTCGAGCTGATGCACGTCGCGACGACGCCGCGGCAAATTTTCGTGGGGTACGAAGGCGAAACGAAGATCCTCGAAGCCTGCGTGCCGAGACGCGGATCATCCACGATGTCGTCCGACGTCCTGCCGTACATGGCGCCGGAGCAGGTCCTCGAAGAGCCCTTCGATCGCCGCGCCGACGTCTTCGCGCTCGGTGTCGTGCTCTGGGAGCTGTGCGCGGGTCGGCGTCTCTTTCTCGGCGATGACGACGACCAGACACGCGAGCTCATCGAGCGTCATCGCGTGCCTCGCCTCGAAACGAAGGTGCGCGGCCTGCCCGCGCGCGTCGACGAGATCATCGCGCTCGCGCTCGCCATCGATCCGCGGCATCGGTATCCATCCGCGCAAGATCTGGCGCTCGCGATCGACGAAGCCCTTGCCGCCGAGCAGCTCGTCGTCACCGACTACGACGCCGGTCGATACATGAAGGCGCTCTTCGCGGATCGCTTTGCCGCGCGCGAGGATCGATTGCATCGCGCGGCCGACGCCACGGAGATTTTTTCACGCGCGAAGCTGGCCTCCAGCATTCCTCCGCCGCGTCGCCCGTCGATCCCTCCGCCGCAAGCGCCGCCCCGGAAAAAGCAGAGCATTCCGGAGGCGCCGAACACCATCCGCGACGTGCACGAGACCGAGACCGTCGAAGGCATCTCGCTCGACCATTATCTCGCCGCCTCGAACTAGAATCCGA
>JAICXU010000326.1 GCA_025934595.1 Polyangiaceae bacterium
CGATTCGCGGAAGCGCGCCCTTCGTGCGCGGCAAGCCGACGTGCAAATGCGTGAGAGAGACATCGACGTGGCGGCGATCGGTCTCCGGCAAGCCGCACGTGCCGAGCGTGCCCGGGTTCGGATCGAGATCGGCGATGACATTCGCTTTGAGCCGGTGCACCTCGATGTCGTTCGGCTCGACGCGCAGGCGTCCTTCGACGCTGCAAATCGCGTCTTCGTCGAATGCGTCGATCGGCCCATTTTCCACGGTGGATCGGCCTCTTTCGACGCGGCTCGTTCCCGCTCGCAACGCGATTTCGAACGAGCTGCCCTCGTCGGGATCGTCGTCCGCCGTCACGTCGAGATCGATGCTCTCGGCGACCGCGTGCACGCCGTCGATCGTCAGATCTGCCGCGCCATCGGTGATCGCGAAGACGTCGAACGGAGCGTGGATCGCGCCGCCTTTGCCTTCGGGAATGTCGACGCCGAGATTTTTGATCGCCTTGCCTTCGATCACGAGCCGCACGCGCGGCGCATCGAGATCGATCTGATCGATCGCGAGCTTGCCCGAGAGAAGCGGAAAGAAACGCGGCCGCACGCTCGCGCGTTTCGACACGACGACGGGGGCGCCGCCGTCCTTCGATTCGATGCGGATGTCGGTGACGTCGAGCGACAACGGCCACAGGCGAACGCCGACCTTGTACGTCGCGGTGATGCCCTGCGATGCGAGAAGGTGCGTCGTCTGGCTCGTCGCCCATTTCTGGATCCACGGCGAGCGCACGATCATCGCGAGGAGCACCGGAAGCGCACCGAGCAGCGCGAAGAGCGCACACAAAACGCGCGCGATCGATCGACCCCAATCGCGCCGACGGCGCGGCAGGGACGGGAGCCTCGTGCTCGTCCGATCGACCGCTTGCATAAGTGTCCTCCGATTTTACGGGACGCCGGGAAAATGCGCCAAATCACGCACCCCTGAACATCGCGTAAAGTTCACCCGTCCAACATGAGACGCCGTACCCCCGGAGCCGTCGATCGCGACGCTTTGCTCGCGAAAAGGATCGCGAAGATGGAGCGCGAGGATCCGGAGCGCGTCATCACGGTCCTCGAACGGTTCGTGAACGATCGACGGCGCGCGAGGCTCCACGCGGTCATCGACGCCCGACTCGGCAGCGTGGAGGTCATGTTCGAGTCGCCGCACGATCCCTTCAATGGCGCGGCGGTGATTCGTTCGTGCGAGGCGTTCGGTGTGCAACGTCTGCGTGTGATCGAGACGCGGGAGAAATTCTTGGCCGCGACGTCCGTGGCGCGCGGCTCGCACAAATGGATCGACGTGATTTCACACGCGGATGCAGAAAGCGCGATCGATGGCGCGAAAAAGAATGGGCTCGAGCTCATCGCGACTGCGCCCGATGGCGAGCTCGCGCCGGAGGATTTGAGCCAAATTCCGCGATTTTCGCTCGTCCTCGGAAACGAGCGCGAAGGCATCGGCGACATCCTCCGCGCTTCGTGCACGCGCGCCGTCCGCGTTCCGATGCGCGGATTCGTCGAGAGCCTGAACGTGAGCGTCACCGCCGCCATCTTGCTCTCGCGCGCCTGCGAAAAAAGGCCGGGAGATCTTTCGGAGGGCGATCGCCGGCGGCTCTATGCGCGGGGGCTTTATTTCTCGGTGTCTCGTGCCGACGAGCTCTTGCGCGACTCCTGACGAGTGGTCACCGTTTTTTTGATATAACGAGCCCAAATGGTCATCGATCCCGCAGAGTCGGACGACACGCCGACATCTTCCCGCCGAAGCCCCGAGTCCGAGGAGAGCGACATCGACAGCGACGCGCGCGAAACGCCGGTCGCCGACGTGCTCGAGGGCGAGCCGGTCGATCCGCTCGAAGAAGCGCGCGCCGACGCTCAGCGCTTCAAAGATCAATGGATGCGCACGGCCGCCGATTTCGACAACTTCCGTAAGCGCGCGCGCCGCGAGGTCGACGATGCGCGAAAAGGCGGTCGCGAAGATCTTTTGCGCGAGCTCTTGCCGGTGTTCGACAATCTCGAGCGCGCGCTCACGAGCGCACAGCGTGCGGGCGACATCAAAGGCGTCGCCGAGGGCCTCGGCATGGTGATGAAGCAATTCGAAAGCACGCTCGGCCGCGTGAACATCCAAAAAGTGCCGTCGGTCGGCCACCCCTTCGATCCGGCGATGCACGAAGCCATTCAACAAGTCGAAACCGACGAGCATCCCGCCGGCCAGGTCGTCGCCGAGGTGCAGCCCGGCTACATGCAAGGCGAAAAGCTCGTGCGTGCGGCCATGGTCGTCGTCGCCAAGCCGAAGGCCCCCGCGACCGACGGGGGACAAAAAGTCGATCCGGAGCCGTCGAGCCGCGGATAATCTGGTCAAGACGCGCGCAAGCTTGCGCGCTATCTGACCCTGACGCCGTTCCCACGAACGCGCGTCAGCTCGCGCGCAATGGGAAAAGTCATCGGAATCGATTTGGGCACGACGAACTCGTGCGTCGCCGTGGCAGAAGTTCCCGCGGGCGGCGGTGGTCGCGTCGACGTCAAAATCATTCCGAACGCGGAAGGCGCGCGCACGACGCCCTCGGTCGTGGCGCTCACGCCCGGCGGCGATCGTCTCGTCGGACAGCAAGCGAAGCGCCAAGCCGTCACGAACGCGACGAACACGATTTACGCGGTGAAGCGTTTGATGGGTCAGAAGTTCGATTCACCCGAGGTGCAGCGCCAGGCGAAGCTCGCGCCCTTCCAGATCAAAGCGGCTCCGAACAAAGACGCTTGGGTGAGCGTCGCCGGGCGTGACATGTCACCGCCCGAAATGAGCGCGATCGTGCTCGCGAAAATGAAGGAGGTCGCGGAGTCGTTCCTCGGTGAGACCATCACCGACGCCGTCGTCACCGTGCCCGCGTACTTCGACGATGCGCAGAGGCAGGCGACGAAAGACGCGGGAAAAATAGCGGGTTTGGACGTTAAGCGAATCATCAACGAGCCGACGGCCGCCGCCCTTGCCTATGGCCTCGATTCGAAAAATTCGGAGCGCATCGCCGTCTACGATCTCGGCGGCGGCACGTTCGACATTTCGATTCTCGAGATCGCACAAGGAGTCTTCAGCGTGCGCTCGACGAACGGTGACACGCATTTGGGCGGCGAGGATTTCGATGCGCGCATCGTCAACGCCGTTGCGGATCAATTCCAAAAAGACAACGGAGTCGATCTTCGCAAAGACAAGATGGCGCTGCAGCGCTTGAAAGAAGCAGCGGAGAAAGCGAAGCACGAGCTCAGCTCGTCGCTCGAAACCGAGATCAACTTGCCGTTCGTCGCGGTGAATCCGAAAGGCGAGCCCCTTCACGTCGTTCGCACGATGAAGCGCGGCGAGCTCGAGCTGCTCGTAGCGGACTTGATCGACAGGACGCTCGGCCCCTGCAAAAAAGCCCTCGCGGATGCGAGCGTGGGCATCGGCGACATCCAGAACGTGGTGCTCGTCGGCGGCATGACGCGCATGCCCGCCGTGCAAAAGGCGGTGAAAGAATTCTTCGGCCGCGATCCGCACAAGGGCGTGAATCCCGACGAGGTCGTCGCCGCCGGCGCCGCTCTTCAAGGCGCAGCGCTCGGCAACGAAAATGTCGAGGTGCTCCTGCTCGACGTGACTCCTCTCTCACTCGGCGTCGAAACCGGTGGCGGAGTTTTTACGCCACTCATCGCACGCAACACGACCATCCCCACCGAGAAGAGCGAGGAGTTCACGACGAGCGTCGACAATCAGCCGTTCGTTCCCATCCACGTTCTGCAAGGCGAGCGTGCGATGGCGGCCGACAATCGCAGCCTCGCTCGCTTCGAGCTCACCGGAATTCCACCGGCGCCGCGCGGCGTGCCGAAGATCGTCGTCACATTTCGAATCGACGCGAATGGCGTCGTCAGCGTCGATGCGAAGGACGCGGGCACCGGCAAATCGCACAACGTGAAGATCCAAGCGACGAGCGGCCTCGGCAAAGACCAAGTCGAGAAGCTCGTCGCGGAGGGCGACGCATTCAAGACGGCGGACGCGCAGCGCAAGGAGCTCGCGGAGCTGAAAAATCAGGCCGAGACGCTGCTCTATACGACCGACGCGGCGCTCGACGGATACAGAGATCTCGTGGACGCGGCGACGCTCGACGAGACGAAGACGCAGGCCGAAGCGCTGCGCGCGCTCATGGCGGCGAGCGGCGACGTCGCCATGATCCGCAGCGCGTATCAGAAGCTCGAAGCGATGACGTTCGCCATCGCCGAGGCCATGTACGCCTCGCCGGACGCGGCCGGGACCGACAAACCGGCTTGAAATAAGCTAGGGTAGAGAGCCGTGTCCGACGCCGATTACGTTTTCGATTGGAACGAAGTAGAGCGCCGCGGCGCGCTCATTCAAGGCGGGTTCACGCTCTTCGACGAAACGCTCCGCGACGGTCTGCAAAATCCATCCGTCGTCGATCCGGGCATCGAGCAAAAGCTCGAAATCTTGCATCTGATGGATAGCCTCGGCATCGACGAGGCCGACATCGGCCTGCCCGGCAGCTCGAAGCGCGCATTCGACGACTGCCTCCGCCTGTGCAAAGAGGTCGTCGACTGCAAGATGAAGATCAAGGTCGCGTGCGCAGGTCGCACCGTGGTCGGCGACATCACGCCGATGATCGAGGTCTCGCAGCGCGCCGGCATTCCCGTCGACGTCTACGCTTTCATCGGCAGCTCGCCGATTCGCCAGTTCGTCGAAGAGTGGGATCTCGCGCTCATCGCGAAGCGAAGCGCGGAAGCGATCGACGTCGCGGTCAAAGCTGGGCTCGCGGTCGCTTACGTCACGGAAGACACGACGCGATCGCGCCCCGAAGTGCTGACCGCGCTCTTCACCGCCGCGATCGATCACGGCGCGTCGCGTTTGTGTCTCTCGGACACCGTCGGTCACGCCACGCCCGACGGCGTGCGCAACTTGATCCGCTTCACGAAAAATCTCGTCGCGGGCACCGGCGCCAAAAACATCGGCATCGACTGGCATGGTCACAACGACCGCGGATTTGCCCTCGAAAACGCGATCTGGGCGCTCGAGTTCGGCGCC
>JAICXU010001019.1 GCA_025934595.1 Polyangiaceae bacterium
GAGCGCCAGGACGAGCGGAAGCGCGGACAAACGCATGGCTCTTCCTACCTCACTTTTCGCCGCGCCAGCGCACGATCCGACGCGGAAGCGCCGTTTTTTCCGCGGCGGCGTGTCGCACGGCGGTGCGCACGATCAAGCGCGTTTTCTCGCACAAATCCGCCGGAGCGTCGCTCGTGAGCTGGGCCGCGTCGCTCTCGTCGATCACCACCGTGACCTCGAAGCGCGCGTCGGGCGTGACGATGACGCCGCGATAGCGATTCTTGCTTTCGAGGCCGAGCTCGATGCGAAAGCCTTTTTCGGGGTGCGAGCCGGTGATGGGCATTGTAAAAAGGCGGGCGTGGAAAAGCACCCGATGACTCCGGACGGATACGCGAAGCTCCGCGACGAGCTCAATAACCTCAGAAGCGTCGAGCGTCCAAAGGTCATTCAAATGATCGCGGTCGCGCGCGAGCACGGGGATTTGAGCGAGAACGCGGAATACCACGCCGCACGCGAGCGCCAATCGTTCATCGAAGGTCGCGTGAAAGATCTCGAGGCGAAGATCGCGCTCGCGGAGGTGATCGATCCGGCCAAGCTGTCGGGCGACAAGATCGCGTTCGGCGCGAAAGTGAAGCTCTCGAATACGCAGACCGAAGAAGAGGTCACGTATCAAATCATCGGCGCCGAAGAAGCGGATTTGAACGCGGGCACGATCAGCATCACGAGCCCGCTCGCGCGCTCGCTCCTCGGAAAAGAAGTCGGCGACGAAGTGAAGATGCGCATGCCCGGCGGCGAGCGCGTCTATGAAGTGCTCGAAATCTCGTTCGGTTGAGCATTGCCCACGAGCTGGTCGGCCACGGCGAAGTCGGCGAAGGCGTGGCTCTCGAAGCCCGACGACGCACGGCTCGCACGCGTGCGCGAAACCGCCCTCGCGATGAGCGAAGCGGTCCCTGCGGCGCAAAGAGTCGCTTGGGAAAAGCTCATGAGAGGGCTCGCGAAGGAAGACGATCCGAAGCGCAAAGATCGCGTCGAGGCGCTCGTCCGCGCATGCCGCTTGTTCGGCGGCCCGGAGAAACGCGCCGCGAAATCGAGCCAAAAACAAGCTGATCCCGCGATCGACTGGCGAGCGTCCGTCGATGTCTTGCCCGGCATCGGGCCCGCGGTACGTGAAACGCTCGCCGAGAGCAACGTGCTCACGGTCGCGGACCTCTTGTTCCAGCTGCCCACGCGGTACGACGATCGCCGCGCGCCGGTTTCGCTCGCCGAAGCCATCGATCTCGCGCCCGCCGGAGAGCGCGTCGTCTTCGCGGCGAAGGTCGCCAGCGGCGGCGTCGTGCCCATGCGTGGTCGCCGCGCGGTGCGGCTCGTCTTGAGCGAAGGCGACCGATCGATCCACGCGTGGTGGTTTTTTCTCGCGCACGGAATCCTCTCGCTCGCGAAGCCGGGCACGCCGTGCATCGTGTCGGGAAAAATTACGCTGGGCGAAAAAGGCCCACCGCGCATCATCCATCCGGACTTCGCCATCGACGACGAAGCGCACCGCACCGTCGTTCCGATGGGCCCGCGCCTCGGCGCGCCCGCTGGAACGATTCGCAAAGCCATCGCGCACGCGCTCGTGCACGTCACGGCATTGCCCGATCCAGTTCCGGAGAAAATCCGGGCGCGCGAGAGCATGCCCGCGCTCGCACCGCTTCTTCGCGAAGTGCACACGGCGCGGGATCCGGCGGGAAATGGGCTCGTTCCGAGCCTGGAGCAGCGTCGCGCGCTCTTCGAGCGTCTCGCGTTCGTCGAGGCGTTCGCCCGCGCGCGGGATCGCATGCGCGGCGAGATCCTCGAGAGCAAATCGCGCGCGCC
>JAICXU010000809.1 GCA_025934595.1 Polyangiaceae bacterium
CGTGATCATCGGGTGCAACGCGAAGTGCTGCGAGAAACGAAGGTCGACGCCCGCGCCCAAGGTCCCGATCGCGCCGGACGCCACGGTCGCGTTTTCATTCGAGCCAGAAACCGACACGAGCCCGATCATCATGCCGGGCGTGAGCACGAGCGACACGTACTTGTTGAAGTTGATGCCCATCGGCAAAGGGAGCGTGAACCAAGTCAGGAAGAGGTTCGGGCTCACGGGAAGGTCGCCGACCTGCACGCCGGGATCGACGGACATGTCGAAGTATTCGCTCTTCAAAAAATTCACCTTCAGGTCGCCGCCGAACGAGCTCAGGTTCACGGCGCGCATGCCGACGTCCACGCGATCGGCGACGCCGACGCGCACGGCGACGGTCGGCGCGGTCGGATAGTCGAAGTCGATCTTCGTGCCGTCGCCCGCCGTGCCGTGAAGACCGATCACCTCGGGCGCGATGCTCACGGCGACCTCGCCGGGAGCCACCGTGCGCGGCGTCGCGTACATGTTGGGATCGGGGCAGCCGGTGAGAAAGAAACATCCGGCGACGGCGAGAGCAGCGCGAAGGAGAAGCTTCTTGAAGGAAGTCACGGCGCCCGTCTCAGCAATTCGCAGACCACGGCCGTCGATCGCGTGAAACGCGGGAAAACGTGGTGTTCCATGACGCTGCGTGAACGAACCTTCACTTAGATCCAGAAACCAGCGCGCTCATCTGGCGACCGCGGACCCCGCGCGATGCGGTCCTCGCGGAAGGGGAAATTCCAGTAGAGTGAGCGAAGCATGACGCGCTACTGGTTCCGCCGCCTCGGGGTGCTCGGATTCGTCTTTCTCGTCCTGGCCCTGAGCGGCGGTTGCTCCGGCGGCTGCAGCGGTTGCGGAGGCGCGCCGCTCCTCGACGGATTTCCGATCGCGAGCGACGTCGAGAACGCAGCGTCGATCCGATTCACGCAGCAAGGGCTCGCCTTCGTCAATGCGAGCTTGCCGACGCTCGCCGCGAACGCGGTCGGTGATGCAGACGGCGGCGGCGTCTATCCATTTCCGATCCCCGCGCTGACACAAAGCTTGGGCGTCGCGGATTTGAACGCGTGCAAAGCGCCCACCGGGCACCAGTGCATCGCGGACATCGATCTTGCGAACATGAACCTCCCCATCACGTTCGGCGCTCCGCACGACATCACGGTCAACGGTACCTTACCGGTGAAAGTCGACGACTTGGCGATCACGGTCACGACCGGCAGCTTCACCGATTGCACGGCCGACATGGGCATCGGCGGCAATTTGAGCTGCAATGGCAATACGCCCGTCGTCGACTACGTCGATCTCCCGGTCTCGGTCGACATCTCCATCGCCACCGACAAGACCGCCGGCCAAGTGCGAACCGGCTACAGCGCGATCACGATCTCGAACATCACCATCACGCTCGATCAGAGCGACGTCGAAGCGTGCGGTGGCGCATGCGCGAGCTTCATCGACGACATCAAGAGCGGCCTCGTCAGTTTCCTCGAGCCCACGCTCGAAGGCCAAGTGAAAACGCAGCTCGAAAATGCGCTTTGCACGAAGGCGAACGCCGCCGATGCGGGAGTCGCCGCTTGTCCGACCGGATCGAACGACGTGAGCGGCATCTGTCGCTACGGCACGAAGTCCACCGACGCATGCGTGTCGTCGCTCATCGGCCTCGACGGTCACGAAAATCTCTCGAGCCTCCTCGCGTCGATTTCGCCGGGGACGATCGGCGGATTCGATTTCGCGCTCGCCGCGGGTGGCCCGAGCACGCGCACCGACGGATCGGGTCAAACCTGGGGTGATCTCAATCCCGTCGACGGCGGCATGACGCTGAGCATGGTCGGCGGATCGCTTCCGAAGCCGCAGACGAGCTGCGTGCCGGCATTCGACAACAAGCTGCCGACCGGCGTCCCCGTTCCCGACGAAATGATGGGCAATACGCTCACGCCGTGGCCGAAGGGCGATCCGGGTCCCGACCTCGGCGTCGCGCTCGCGGGCCGCTTCCTCGATTACATGTTCGGCGGCCTCTACAACGCGGGCACGCTCTGTCTCGGAATTTCGACCGACAACTTCGCGCAGCTCCAGAGCGGGCTCCTCAGCGTGATCATTCCGGGCATCAAGAATCTCACGTTCGAGCAGAAGGCGGCTGCGGCCGCGGTTACGACGCGCCCACAAAAACCGCCCACCGTGAAGATCGGCGGCGGCACCGACATCAATACCGATCCGCTCCTCACGATCTCGATGCCCCAGTTTGCCGTCGACTTTTACATCTGGAGCGACGATCGCTACGTCCGCGCGATGACGTACACCGCGGATCTTTCGATCCCCGTGAACCTCAGCACGCACATCGATCCGGCGACGAATCCGAACGGCGGCCTCTTGCCCGTGCTCGGTACCGTCGGCGTGGCCAATGCGTCGGTCACGAACAGCGA
>JAICXU010000778.1 GCA_025934595.1 Polyangiaceae bacterium
GCAACGCGAAGTGCGGCTTGTAACAGAGCGCGCCGAAGAGCACGCCCGCGAGCACGGGGCGTTTCTCGAGCTCGAGGAGCCCGAACGCGAGGAGGCCCGACGTGAGAAATGAATTTTCGCCGACGCTCGCGTTTTCGTAAAACGCGACGTATGCGGCTGCCGCAAGCACCAGCGTCCATCGACCCGCGATCGCTCGAAGCGCACACAGAAAAACTCCGAGGCTCGCCGCGACCCAGAGAACGAACGCGACGTGGTACGGAAGCCACGCGACGAGCGCGCAGAAAAAGAAGAAGACCGGCGGATAAAACAATCCGAACACGATGAGATTCGGATCGCCGCCGAGCGCGCGCTGCATGTCGCGGTGCGCAGGTGCGATGCCGAGCGAATGCACGTAGTCGATCACCGAGGTGCTCGGAGGCGGCGCGTAAACGAGCGCCGCCTGGCCGTGATCGATCAGGTGCCCCGCCGCGTAAAAGCACATGAACTCGGTCGAGAAGTGCTTTTCCGCCGGCAAAAACCAGCCAAATGCGCGACAGAGAGCCAGACCGAGGCCGAACACATTGCCGATGGTGAGGATGACGAGATACGCGATCGCACGCTCGCGCGTCAGCCACGCGCCGGATCGAAGCCCACTCTGAATTCGCGAGAGCAACGTGGGCGCGAGACTACATGCTTCGGCCCGTCAGTGCGCGGGGTGCCCTTCCCGCTCGAACTTCTCGAGCGCCGCCAAAATCTCCGGCGTCGGCTTCAACATGCGCACCGTGCCGTCGGGCAAGGTCACGCGCCAGCCCCATTCGCCGTTGTCGAACGTCACGCGCTCGGCTTGTCCTTCTTCTTCCGCATGCAGCATCGCATGGGCAAGTTGCTCGGGCGTCATGCGCGGCCCACCGATTTGCGCGAGACGCTTCGTCGCCGCCGACGCGAGCGCGCCCTTCTTCTTTTTCGGATTCTTCGCCATCGTGCGCGAAGCGTAGAAGATCAGCCGCCATCCTGCGAGGAGCTTTGCTGGATGCACTGCAAACGAATGCGTCCTCCTTTGATTCCCTTCGACGAGAACTTCACGGCCTGCGCGCAGCCTCCGCCCGCGGCGTTGCCCGTCACGTAGCACCAACCGGGATCGGTTCCGTCCGCGCAGCTGCCATTCGAATCGAAATCCCCTGGATTTTTCTGAGGCGTCAGCTCGTTCACTTGGCAGATGACGTAGCTCGCGGAGACGCCCGCGTCGCCGGCCTCCTCCTCGAGCTCGTTCAAATAGCTCGTGGCCGCTTTCGGATCCGCGGGCGATAAACCGAGCGCAGGGTCGCACGTCGAGTCGGCCGGAAGCGCCGCGATCACGAGACACGGCACCGTGCCGTCGTCGGAGCTCACGTCGAGCGGCTCCGGCAAACATTGGCCGCCGAGCGCGTTCTTCAAACGCGTCACGATGGCGGCGACCGCAGGGCGATATCCGTAAAGAGGATCGCCGGGCGATTTTTCCGTCACGTCGATCGGGCAAAGCGACGCGACGATGCCTTGATTTTGGCTTCCGTTCGCCTGTTGCGACATCTTCTTCGCGAGGAGCAGCTCGCGGGGCGTCGGATATACCTTCGCGTAATCCTGCTCGGTCACGTTGGACTTGTTGCACACGGGTGGAATGTCGATCGCGGCGGGCGCGCCAGCCGTCGTCGCCGGACAATCGCACGCGTCGGCATTTTCCGGTTTCGTACAATCGCGTGGCGCCGGCTGTCCGGTCTTCGGATCGACGATCTGGAAGATGCACGCGTACTCGCGATCGACCGCGAACGGCATCACGCCGTGATCGAGCAGCGAGACGTTCGGCGTGTCGGTCACCCAATCGTTTCCGCTCACCGGATCGTTCGAGGCGATGCCGTCGCGCGGCGCGTACGATTCGATCATGTGCGGATCGATGCCCGTGTAGTCGTATTTTTCGGGGTTTTTGCCGAGGATTTTCGTCCAGTCGTCATCGCTCAACGTGAGGGACGTCGGGCTCGATGGATCGTAATGAAGGAGCTGATTCGGCACGCCGCCGATGATCCCGAAAAACACGAGATCCGGCGTGCGATCGCCGACGGGCATGTTGCAGAGCGCGTTGCCGCTCGTGTCCGATCCGTCCGGCAGCGCGCTCGCGAAAAGTGGGTTCGTGCAATTCGCCTTTCCCTGGTACGAGCCCGCGCCCGCGGGATATTCGCCATTGCGATCCGGCACGTTCGTTTGCGTGAGACCGCGGAAGTAGCGATCGATCGGAAACTGCGGGTCGACGCCGTACTTCGCCTTCGCGTGCACGTGACACAGGTTGATGTCGAAGCCCCAGTCGTTGTCGGCGTGATGCACGTCGTCGCCCGCACATCCCGGATCGCTCGGAGCAGATGGGCACGGCTTGCAATCGGGGCTCCCAGGATCCGTGTCGCACGCTGCCGTTCCTTTCGACGGCCAGAATTTTTCGTCGAGGAATCGCCAGCCCGATTGCTGGCCCGCACGCACGTCGATCTCGGAGTCGTTTTCGTCCGTGAGATCGATGATGGCGACGAGC
>JAICXU010000783.1 GCA_025934595.1 Polyangiaceae bacterium
CGATCCGCTCTTCGAGATGATCGCCGACGACGAGCAGAGTCGCATGATCGAAGACGCGTTCGACCCTTGGTTCGAGGACGCGCTGCGTGCGCCGCCGAAGAGCGATCGCTTCGAAGGCGTACGTCGTCTTCTGCGAAGGCGCGCGCGCCGGCGCGGCGTGAGCGGACCGCGTGAGCTCTTGATCTCGGCGACCATCGGCCTCGTCGAATGGCGGCATTTCTCCGGCGAGTGGCGTCGCGTGCCGTTCGATCGAAAAGGCTCGTTCGACGCCGCGGTGGGGAAAATCAAGGCGTTTTGTCGCTTCGCGGACCAAGCTCGCGCGAAGGAGAAGCAAGAAGACTGGCTCGCGAAATCGATCCTCGAGGTCGCGCGTTGGGAGAGCGAGCTCGAGCGGCGCGAAGCGGTTGCCGGCGAGCGTGACTACGACGGGCTCGAAGCGGAGCTCCGTCAGCTCTGCAAAGAACGATTTTGGAATTGGAAGGGCAGCGGAAAGCTCTTCGCGCCCGGTGTCCTGCGACAAGACGTGCTCGCGGAGCGGGAGAAGGTGAAGACGGAGCTCTCGGATCTCGTCGCACACGCGGACGCCGATCTGGCGGTGTGCTTGCGACGCGAGCTCGATCCGCTCGTCCACGCATACGAAGATCGAAAGCGGCGCGCCGGGCGTCTCGACTTTTTGGATTTGCTCGTTCGCGCGCGCGATCTGCTGAAAAAAGACCCGAAAGCGCGATCGGAGCTCCAGGAGAAGTTCACGCACGTCTTGGTCGACGAGTTCCAAGACACCGATCCGCTCCAAGCCGAGATCCTGCTTCTCCTCGCGGCGCGCGATCCGAAGGAAGACGATTTTTCGCGCGTGGTGCCGTCGCCGGGGAAGCTCTTCGTCGTCGGCGATCCGAAGCAATCGATCTACCGCTTTCGTCGCGCCGACGTCGCGCTCTACGAAGCGATCAAGAAGCAGCTCGTGGCCGGCGGAGCCGAGGTCGTGCACCTGACGACGAGCTTCCGCAGCGTACCTTCGATCCAAAAAGCCGTGAACGCGGCGTTCGCTCCCGTCATGAAGGGAAGCGAAGACGGCAGCCAAGCCGAGTACGTGGCGCTCACGCCGTATCGCGCGGAGCGTCCGGAGCAACCCTCGATCATCGCGCTCCCGGTTCCACGCCCTTACACGCATTACGGAAAAATCGCCGACTACCAGGTCGCCGAGTCGTATCCCGACGCCGTCGGCGCATTCGTGGATTTCTTGATTCGCCAGAGCGGATGGAAGGTGACGGAGAAAGACGGCGAGCTCGTCGCGATCGACGCTCGTCACATTTGCCTGCTTTTCAAGCGGTTTCAGGCGTTCGGCGAGGACGTCACGCGGCCGTACGTGCGCGCGCTCGAGGCGCGGCGGATTCCGCACGTGCTCGTCGGCGGTCGGTCGTTTCATCGTCGCGAAGAAGTGAACGCGCTCCGCAATGCCGCGCACGCCGTCGAGTGGGCCGACGACGAGATGTCGGTCTTCGCGACGCTGCGCGGTCCGTTCATCGCGCTGTCCGACGCGCAGCTCCTCGCGTGGCGCGCGAAGTTCGGAGCGCTGCATCCGTTCAAGAAGGTCGATGCGAAAGAGCTCACGGAGCTCACGCTTCCCGTCCACGACGCGCTGTCGCTCCTCGCATCTCTTCATCGCGGTCGCAATCGAAGACCCATCGCAGACACCTTCGGTCGCTTTCTCGAAGCCACGCGCGCGCACGCAGGCATCGCGAATTGGCCCACGGGAGAGCAAGCGCTCGCGAACGTCCTTCGTGTCCTCGACATCGCGCGGAGATTCGAAGGGGCGGGCGCCACCTCGTTCCGGGCTTTCGTCGCACGACTCGACGAAGACGCCGAGCGCGGCGGCGCTGCGGAGGCCGCCGTCGTCGAAGAGGGCACCGAGGGCGTGCGCATCATGACCGTGCACCGCGCAAAAGGGCTTGAATTCCCCATTGTCGTGCTCGTCGACCCCGCTGCGCCGCCGACGTTCCGAGAGCCATCGCGCTGGGTCCAAGGTGGAGCGGGTGCGAGCGAAGCGAAGGTGGCGGCGATTCCTCTCGCCGGTTGCGTGCCCATCGAGCTCGCGGACCACCGCGACGAAGTGCTGCGTCACGATCGCGAGGAAGCCGATCGGCTCGTCTACGTCGCCACGACGCGCGCGCGCGAGCTCCTCGTGATTCCGGTCGTCGGCGACGAAGGCCTCGAGGTCGACGCTGGAAAAGAAGCATGGCTCGACGTGCTCAGGCCGATCGCATTTCCGCCCGGCGCAGAGCGGCGCGATGGTCGCGCGATGTCGGGTCTGCCCGCGTTCGGCGCCGACAGTGTGCTCGAGCGACCGAAGAGCGCACGCGCGCATCCGGAGGGGTCCAGCACGGATGTGCATCTCGACAGGACGACTTCGGGTGCCCCCTTCGTGTGTGCCCATAGCTGACCCGCGGAATCCGAGTCGATCGTCGTCATGAGCTTGAGGGCTGGATCGAAATGAAGCAGCGACGCTCGGAGGCCGTCGC
>JAICXU010000946.1 GCA_025934595.1 Polyangiaceae bacterium
TTGGTCGCGACCGTCGATGTCGCAGCGCTGAACGACTCGCCGCTCGCGGCTCCCCTCGCGCCGTTCGTCGCGAGCCTCGGCGCCGAGGAGTGCGGGAAGCAGTGCGGATTCCAGCCGATTGCACGCGTGCGCGAGCTGTCGATCGCGATCCCCGAAGGACAAGACGGCGAGTTCGGAATTTTGGCGCGCGGCGCGCTCACGAAAGACGAAATGTCGAGATGCGCGTCGGCCATGATTTCTTCGCGCGGAGGATCGGCGTCGCAAACGGAGTCGAGCGGGTTTTCGATCATGAGCGACGAATCGAGCGCGCTCCCGTCGCCGTCGAAGGTCGCATGGAACGACGACGGCCTCGTGCTCGTCGGACGCGGAGGCTGGCTCACACAAATGATGGAGGCAGCGAACGGCAAGCGGCCGCGGCTCGATGCGAACGAAGAGCACGCGGAGCTCCGCACGGCGCTCGGAAAGGGTCGTCTCCTGGTCGCCACCGCCACGTTGCCCGAGCCGCTGCGAAAAAAAATCGAGCGAGAATTCCAGGGCGATTCCGAAGGCGAGAATGATTTGATGCGCGGCGTGCTCGGCGTCGGCGCGGCCGGAATCGCGCTGGGAACGACAGGGCCCACGAGCGAGATCGCGATCGAGCTTCGCTGCGACGACGACGACGCCTGCGTGCAAGTCGAGAAGCTGTTCGCGAAGAAGAAAAGCGAATGGTCCGCGAACATCGGTTATCGGCTCGTGGGCATCGGTGCGTTGATGGACGATCTCGTCGTGAACGTCGACGGAAAAAAGCTCCACGCGAAAGCGCACTTGCCGACCGACGATGCACGCCGGCTCATCGAGCGCCTTCTCGAGCTCCGCTCCGGCGGCGCTCGCAGGTCCGACATCGACGCAGGTCCGCCTCCTTTGCCGCCGCCGAATCTCGCGGACGAGGTCATCACGAGCAAGCCTGCCGCCGATGCCGGATCTCCAAAAGCGGGCAGACCTGACCCGCGTCCAGAAGCGGGCAGACCTGACCCGCGTCCAGAAGCGGATGTAAAAATCGCCGGCGACGCGAGCAGCCCGTAGCAATTTCCTGGACGGCTGATTAGGCTAGTGCTTCCTGCGGCACTGCCGCAAAACTCGGCTGGACGCGACCAAGGAGACTGCGCAATGGGCAAGAACATCATCGACGTCACCGACCAGAACTTCGACTCGGAAGTGCTCAAGTCGGACTCGCCGGTGCTCGTCGACTTCACGGCAACGTGGTGCGGCCCCTGCAAACAGCTCGCGCCGATCGTCGAGAAAATCGCGGACGAGAACATCGGCAAATACAAGGTCGCCAAGGTCGACATCGACGACTGCCCGTCCGTCACGCAAAAGTACGGCGTCCGCGGCGTGCCCACGGTCATGGTCTTCAAAGGCGGCGAGAAAAAGGCGCAGCACGTCGGCGTCACGAACAAAGAGACGCTGCTCAAGCTTCTCGAGGGATAGAGCCGTCCGCGGTCCCGGCCGAAATGGCCGGCGCCATGCGATTTTTTTCGTACGCAATCGCGCGCGAAAGTCGCGTATTTCTAATGGATGTCGTCGACCGATAGCCGCCTCCTCGCTCTGCGAGACAAGTTGGCCGGCATGGTCCTGCACGGCAGCCAGAAAGTGCAGTTCCATCTTCGCGATCGAATCGGCGAAGGCGGACAGGGCTGGGTGTTCACCGCGAATTGGGACGAGCCGGGCGGCTTCGTCGTCATCGTGAAAGTGCTGCGTCCAGACGCCGTGAGCAAAGATGCGCTTCACCGGTTCCAGCGTGAAGCCGAGGTGCTCCGCATGCTGTCGACGCGCGGCGCTCCGAACCCGTACATCGTGCGCTTCTTCGATCACGCGGTCGCGAAGATGCCGTCGCCGCTCGATGGCGAGCCGCTCGTTCTTCCGTTCACGGTGCTCGAATACGTGAATGGTCCCACGCTCGAGCAGGTGCTCGACACGTCACGCGGACGCGGGCTCGCCGTGGATCGTGTTCGCCGCATTTTGCGGCAGGTTTCGCAGGCGCTCGAGCTCGTGCACGCGCAAA
>JAICXU010001010.1 GCA_025934595.1 Polyangiaceae bacterium
GTCCATTCGATCGCGGCCATCTCGAACGCGTGCGTCTCGAGCGCGCGACGAAATTGCGACCACTCGAGCGGCATCACGTCGAGCACGACGCCGATTTTGCGAAGCTCGTCGGCCACGACGGACGCGATCCGTTCTTGCTCGCTCGACGTCGTCGGCACGATCAGCTGCAGCTTGAACGGCACGCCGTCCTGCTCGCGCATGCCGTCGCCGTCGTGATCGACGACGCCCGCCTCGTCGAGCAACTCTTTCGCCTGCTGGGGATCGAACTTCGGCGCATCGATCCCCGTCATCGCGGGATGATCGGCGGGCAACGGGCCGACCGCGATCGAAACGTTGCAGGCTTCGATCTCGCAACGCAATCGATCCCGCGGAACGACGAGCCCGATCGCGCGTCGCACGCGCGGGTCGGACAGCTTCTTCGACGCGACGTCGTGCACCCACGCCGTGTAGCTCGTGCCGGCCGCGCGAATGACCCGGTATTTCGCGCCGAGCTCCGCTTCTTGCTCGACGGCCGTCACCGCGTCGTTCGGCGCGCGCGGCACGACGTCGACCTCGCCGCTCCGTAGCTCTTCGAGCACGCGGCCGTACGTCGGCGGAAATCGAAACGTGAGCGCGGGCACGGGCGCTTTGGGTCCCCAATACGAATCCCAGCGCGTGAGGTCGATCTTCGCGCCGCGCGTCCACGAAGAAAATTTCATCGGGCCCGTGCCGACCGGCGCTGTCGCATCGAGCGATTCGGCCAAATTTCCCCGCGGCGAGCGATGACGCGCGAGGATCAGCAAACGATCGAACGTGACGTCCGGCGAAGCGAGCGGCGCGCGGAACGTGATCGACACCGTCAGCGGATCGCTCGCATGCGCGAACGCACCTGCGAAGAGCGCGCGATCGGCGGCGCCCACCGCCGGATCCGCGATGCGTTCCACGGTGAAGACGACGTCGTCCGACGTGAACGCCGCGCCGTCGTGCCAGAGCACGTTCGGACGCAAATGAAACGTCCACTTCGTGCGCGATGGATCGACTTCCCATGACGAGGCGAGCTCCGGCACGAGCACTCCGCGTTCGGCGTCGATGCGCACGAGGCTCTCCTCGACGAGATGCGCGACGATGACGTGACTCATCCAATCCGGATGCAGCGACGGCATCAAGTTCGGCGGCTCGGCGTCGAGCTGCACCGTCATCGGCGTGTCGCTCGGCGCGGGAGCCTGGCCCGGCGCGTTCGGATCGAAATGCGGCGCCGGTGGCGGGGCTGCACACGTGCACGCCATGAGCGGCGCGGGCGGAGCCGCATGGTGTTTGTGACCGCGCGAGCACGCCGCGAGACCGACGAGAAATACAGCCAAAATCCCCCGGGATCGCGCCATTTCAAACGGGCAGCGTGATCCGAAATCCGACGCCGCCGAGCGCACCGTCGTAGACGTCGATGCTTCCCGAGTGGCCTTCCGCGATGCCTCGCGCGATCGCGAGCCCGAGCCCCGCGCCGCCCGCGCTTCTTCCGCGCGAGCCCTGCTTGTAGCGATCGAAGATCGTCGCGCGCTCGGATTGCGGAATGCCGGGACCGGAGTCCTCGACCTCCACTCTCGTTTTTCCAGCCTCGACCTCGACGCGGAATCGAACCTTGCCGCCGCGCGGAGTGAACTTGAACGCGTTCGCGAGCAAGTTGTCGATCGCCTGCCGGAGCTTCTGCGGATCGGCACGAAGCGTGGCGCTCGAGTCGAGGTCGGGCAAAAAATCGATGTTGCGACGCGCGGCCGCGACGGTAAACGCGCGAAGCGACGGGTCGACGATTTCACCCACCGTGACCGAGCGCGGCGATACGGAAAAGAGGCCCGCTTCGAGACGGCTCGCCATGAGCACGTCGTCGA
>JAICXU010001105.1 GCA_025934595.1 Polyangiaceae bacterium
GACAGCGGTCGCGACGCGGCGAGCGGCGACGCGGCCATCGGCGATAGCGGTTTCGTCGACGAGGGCGGCGTCATCGACGAGGGCGGCCTCGGCGCCGAAACCGGCGTCCAGTAGCCCGTCACGCTTGCGCCCCCGCGCGCTCCGCTTTACGTACGAGCGCGATGAGCGAAGCGCGCAAGCGGGCATCGTGGGACGAATATTTCATGAACATCGCGCGTGAGGTCGCCACGCGATCCACGTGCGATCGCAAGCACGTCGGCGCGGTGCTGGTGCGCGACAAATGCATCTTGGCCACGGGCTACAACGGATCGATTCGCGGGCTGGCTCACTGCGACGAGGTCGGTCACATGATGGAAGACGGTCACTGCGTGCGCACGGTCCACGCGGAAGCGAACGCCATCGTACAAGCGGCGAGAAACGGAGTGCGCATCGACGGAGCTTCGATCTACGTCACCGCGTCGCCATGTTGGAGCTGTTTTCGGCTGATCGCGAACGCCGGCGTCAACAAGGTGAGCTTCGGCGAATTTTACCGAGACCCACGCATCTTCGATTTGTCGAAAGAGCTCGGCATCGAGCTCGTCGATCTCTCGAAGCGCGCCACGGCCTAGAGAACGCGCGATGAGGCTGACCGTCGCCGTCATTCAAGGAGGGCCTTCCTCGGAAGCGGAGGTGAGCCGCGCCTCGGCGAAGGGCGTCGCCGACGCGTTGAAGGAGGCCGGCCACGCTGCGATCCGACTCGAGCTGGGCGATCATCTCGCCGAATCACTTCGAACGGGAGGCTACGACGTCGTCTTTCCCGTCGTGCATGGTGCCGTGGGCGAGGATGGATCGCTGCAGGGTCTCATCGAGGTGCTCGGCCTGCCGTACGTCGGCGCCAACGTGCTCGCGAGCGCAGTCGCGATGGACAAGCCGATCGCGAAAAAGCTCATGTCGCTCGCGGGCGTTCCCGTTCCGCGCGGCGCCGTGCTCACGAAAGGCGAATCGGCCGAAATGGCGGCGGCTCGCGCACGCAAAGAGGCGGGGCCTGCGCTCGTCGTGAAGCCGGCCGCGAACGGCTCGGCGATCGGCGTCGCGCGCATCGAAAAAGACGCGCCCCTCGAAGACGTCGCACGCGCGATCGAAGCGGTGTGGAAGATCGACGACGCGGCGCTCGCGGAGACTTTCTTGCGCGGAAAGGAAGTGACCTGCGGAGTGCTCGATCTCGAAGGCGTCGCGAAGGCGCTTCCGCCCACCGAGATCGTTTCACCGAAAGATGCATTCTACACGTATGAGGCGCGCTACGCCCCCGGTCGCAGCGTGCACACGTGCCCGGCGAAGCTCGAGCCCCAGATCACCGAGCGTGTCCAAGCCCTCGCGGTCTCGGCGCATCGGTCGCTCGGCGTCCGCGATCTCTCCCGCGTCGATTTCGTCGTCGGCGACCGCGTCGAAGACGTCGTCGTGCTGGAGGTAAACACGATGCCGGGCTTTACGGCCACGAGCCTCTATCCCGAAGCGGCGGGCGTCGCCGGGATCGCGTTCCCGGATCTCTGCGATCGCTTCGTGAAAGAAGCGCATCGCCGGGGAGCCTCCCGCCGCAACGAAGCCCTCGCGTTCCCTGGAAAGCCCTGACCTCGTTCCGCC
>JAICXU010000175.1 GCA_025934595.1 Polyangiaceae bacterium
AAGTGCTCGACACGTCGCGCGGGCGCGGTCTTCCCGTGGAGCGCGTTCGCCGGATTTTGCGGCAGGTTTCGCAAGCGCTCGAGCTCGTGCACGCGCAAAAAGTGGTGCATCGCGATCTCAAGCCCTCGAACATATTGCTTGCGACCGAAGCCGGCGCCGAGGTCGCGAAGGTCACCGACTTCGGCCTCGTGAAGCTCGTCGAGATGAACATGCAACGCACGACGACGCTCGCGGGCGCTTCGCTCGGTTACGCGCCGCCGGAGCAATACGAGCAGGGCAACGAGCGCGTCGGCGTTCGCACCGACGTATTTTCGCTCGCTGCGATCGCGTTCGAAATGCTCGCGGGAAAATTCGCTTTTCCATTTCGTGACGGCGAAAATCCGCTGCTCATCGTCACGCGCATCATGAACGGCCCGCGACCGCAGCTCGCGAAAACCATCGATTCTCTTTCGCCGGAGCTCTCGAACAAACCTGCGCTCGTCGAGCGTCTGGATCGCGAGCTCACGCGCGCGCTCGCAGCGGATTTGAACGACCGACACGCTTCGATCGGCGAATTCTGGGGAGCGCTCGAGCCGATTTTGAAAGCGGCAAGCGATACGGGCGCGAGCCTGCAGCCGCCACCGAACGCCGATCAGCTCGCCTTCCTCGAAACGATTCCGGCGTACGGGACGAATGCGCAAAAATATTTGCCCCAACCCGAGCGCGCAGGCGAGAGCCCGGCCGCCGCTTCGAAGCGCGGGTCGGCGCCGCCGAAATCCGCGGTGCGAGTGCGCGGGAGCGATCCCGGACCCTCGTCGCCCGCGGCTTGGGTATGGCGCATCTCGACGCGGCCGCTCGGGGCCAACGTCGTTCGCGCGGCCACGTTCGCAACCGACGGATCGAGCGCGGTAGGTGTCGGCCCCGGCGGATTGGCGAGGTGGGATCGCGGAGCGTGGATCGGCATCACGCTTCCCTCGACGATCGACGTGCGCGTGATTCGCGGCATTCGACGACTGCGCGGCGGCGATCTCGTTCTCGTCGGCGACCACGCGACCGCGATGCGCATCGCACCGAGCGGCAAGCACGAGACCTGGAATTTGCCGAGCCGCGACATGATCGTCCATGGCTCGTACGTCGACGAGCGCGCCGGCGTTTGCACGTTCGTCGGCGAGCGACCTTCGCGCGCCATGGTCCCGCGCGGATCGAACGCGCCCACGACGACCGGTTCCGTGGTGCAGCTCACCGACAGCCGCATCACGTTCGCGGCCGACGTTCCCGGCACACAACGCCTGCGCGCCGTCACGCGCATTTTGAGCGGAACGCTGATCGCGGTCGGTGACAGCGGCGCGGTCGCACGCGTCGAGGCCGGCACCGCCGAGCTCGTTCGCAACGTGTGCGCCGGAAATCTTCTCGCGATCGAGCCGATGGCCGACGGTGGCGCCGTCACCGTCGGCGCGGGCGGTCACGCGCTCTACATCACGCCGCGTCTCGAGGCGCACCTCGAAGCCGTGCAGACGACGAAAGATTTGCATTCGGTCACGGTCAGCGAAGACGGCGCGGTGTGGGCCGGCGCCTCGCAGTCGCGCGTGCTCCGGCGAACCGGTGAAAGTTGGACCCGCATGAGCGGCGAGTTCGGTCTCGCGTCGAGCGTGATCGCGGTGTGGGCGGGGGCGCGCCTCGTTCGCGCAATTTGCGACGACGGCGCGGTGATCGAAGGCCAAGCGAGCTGATGTCCACGCCTCGATGAGCTCTCCGCCGTCGAGCATTCCTCCGAAAGGCGCGTCGCGCGCGATCGGAAAAAGGCCTCGAATGAGCCGCTTTTTGCGCGCGCTCATTCTGATCACGTCGATCGCTCATCTCGCCCCGACGCTCGGCGTGATCGATTTCGCATCGGAGCATCGGTGGCCGTTGCCTTGGCTCTTCGGCATCATTTTTTTCGTGGTGGGCGTCGGTCTCTTTCCCGGACGCGCGCTCCACATCATGAACGACAGAAAGCGGAGCCCTTGGGGCGTGCGCCTGATCGATCTTCCCTACTACGCGCATTGGTGCGCGTGCCTCTTTGCGATTTTGCCAAGCGTCCTCGCCACGCTCATCGGCCTCACGCTTTATCGGAAGATTCCTCTCGGGGTCTTTTTCGAGGCGTACGTCGTCGGTCTCGTCGTCTGCGCGTACGGGGTCTTCGTGCGGCGCGCGTGGTTTCTCACGAAGAAAATCGACATAGCCATCGAAGGGCTCGATCCGAAGCTCGACGGCTTCAAGATCGTCCACCTCTCCGACCTTCACATCGGAGGCATGACGCCGAAGTCTTGGCTCGAACGATGGGTCACCGCCGCGAACGAGTGCGACGCAGATCTCGCCGTCGTTACGGGTGACATGGTGACGAGCGGCGTCGAGTTCCATGACGACATCGCAACGGGATTGTCGGGTCTCAAAGCACGCGCCGGCGCCTACGTGTCGATGGGCAACCACGATTACTTCGGCGAAGGCGAGCCGCTCATTTCAGGGCTGATTTCTCGGGGTGTGCGCGTGCTTCGCAACGAAGGCGAGCTCATCGAGCACGACGGAAAACGCGTGTATCTTGCAGCTATCGACGACACATGGACGAAACGCGACGATCTCGCGCGCGCGCTCGAGGGAAAGCCCGAGGGCACGAGCACGATTCTTCTCTCGCACGATCCGGAACGGTTCCCGCATGCGGCCGAGAAGGAAGTCGAGCTCACGCTCAGCGGTCACACGCACGGCGGGCAGATCGCGGTTCCGTTTTTGTGGCGATGGTTTTCGCTCGCGCACATCTCGCATCACTACGCCGTCGATCTCTACAACGAAGGTCGATCGTGGCTCTACGTTCATCCAGGTCTCGGCACGACGGGGCCACCCATTCGTCTCGGCATCGCGCCCGCCGTGGTCCTGCTCACGCTCCGCGCGAAGCCTGCGGCGTAAGGCCGCCGCTCGGAAGTGAAGATGAACCGCCAAGACGCCGAGAACGCCAAGTAGAAGATCTGGATTTTTGATCGTTGGCGACCTTTGCGGCTTGGCGGTTTCTCCTTTCAGGTTTTAGCGCGCATAAAATCGGCCATTTTCCCGCGCTTTTTCGACAAGCGCAGGTGCGGGCGTCCAGCGTTTGCCGAAGCGGTCCTCGTAACCTTGGATACGTCGCACGATTTCGGCGGCGCCGACCGAGTCGACCCAACGCAGCGGACCGCCACGGAACGGAGGAAATCCGAGACCGAAGATGGCGCCGATGTCCGCGTCGCGCGGCGAGCGAACGATGCGTTCGCCGTAACAATGCAGCGCCTCGTTCACCATTTGCAGCACGCAGCGTTGTTGGATTTCGTCGACCGACACTTTCGTGTTGGTCGGCTTCACGTCGAGGATTTCGTAGACGCTCGGATCGATCTGCTTTTTGCCTTTTTTCGCCGCGTCTCCGTAAAGGTAAAATCCCTTTCCGTTCTTGCGACCCTTGCGACCGTCGGCAATGAGCTTCGCCGTCGAGCCCGGCGGCGTCATGCGCTCGCCGAACTCCGCGAGCATGATGGGGCCGACGTGCGCGGCGACGTCGATGCCGACCTCGTCGAGCAGCGCGACGGGGCCGACGGGGAATCCCCAATCGACGAGCGCTCGATCGATCATGTCGGCCGGCACGCCTTCCGCGATGAGATACGCGGCCTCGTTCATGTACGGCCCCAAAATTCGGCTCGTGTAGAAGCCGACGCCGTCGTTCACGACGATGCACGTTTTACCCTGCTTTTTGCCGAGCGCGACGGCGGTCGCGACTACCTGTGGCGCGGTCTTCTTCGTTTGGATCACCTCGAGCAGCGGCATTTTGTGGACGGGGCTGAAGTAATGCATGCCGACGACGTTCTCGGGGCGCTTCGATGCTGCAGCGATTTTCGTGATCGGGATCGACGACGTATTCGACGCGAAGATCGCGTCGTCTTTCATCACCGCTTCGACTTCGCGGACCACGCGATGCTTGAGATCGAGATCCTCGAACACGGCTTCGATGACGACGTCGGCGTTCTTCACGCCGGAGTAGTCGGTCGTCGCCGTGAGCTTCGCGAATTCTTGATCGCGCTCGACGGCGGTGAGCTGCTTCTTCTTCACGCGCTCGTCCAAAATATCGCGCACGTATTTCAGACCGCGGCCCGCGCCCTCGTCGTCCTTGTCCTTCAAACGCACGGGAATTCTCGCGTGGATCGTGATGTACGCGATGCCCCCTCCCATGAGACCGCCGCCGAGCATCGACACGTGCTCGACTTTTTTCGCCTGCACGTTCGGCGCGTCGGTGCCTTTGTCTTTCTTGAGCGCCTGCGTGGCGAAGAAAATGTGAATGAGCTCACGCGCCGTGTCGCTCATGACAAGCTCACCGAACGACGCGGCCTCGAGCTTCGCCGCCGCATCGAATCCTTTGCTCCCGAACGTCTCGATGACATCGATGATTTTTTCGGTGGCGGGATAATGGCCCCGCGTCTTCTTGCGCGTGGCCTCGCGCGCCTTCTTGAAAAGGAGCGCGCGACCGGCGGGATTTTTCTCGAGCGCGATCCGGGTGAGCGTCGCCGCGTCGAGCTTCAGCGCCTTCTTCTTCGGACCTCGGCCGTCTGCGAGATCGAGCGCCAGCTTCGCGGCGACGTCGAGGAGGACTTCTTGCGGGCAGACCTCGTCGACGAGCCCCATCTTCTTTGCTTTCGCCGCACGCGTATTTTTTCCGGTCAGCGAGAGATCGAGAGCGACCTGCAATCCGGTGCGCTGCGCGATGCGCATCATGCCGTTCGCCGCGGGCAAGAGACCGAGCTGCACCTCGGGCAAGCCGAACACCGTCTTCTTGTCGTCCGTCGCGACGATCGCTTTGCATCCGAGGGCGAGCTCGAACCCGCCGCCGAGCGCAGCGCCGTCGACGGCAGCCACGAACGGCTTCTTGTCGTTCAGGCGTTTCAGCGCGAGCGCGAACTCACGCGACAACTCTTCGATCTCCGCCGCGCGCGTGACCGCCTTCAGCATGTCGATGTTCGCGCCGACGACGAAGCTTCCCTTCTTGCCGCTCGCGATGACGGCCGCTTTCACTTCGTCGTCGCGCTCGATCTTCTCGATCGCGGCGCGCAGCTCTTCGCCGAACGTCCGGGTGATCGTGTTGAGCTCCGCATTCGGATCGTCGAGCGTCACCACGGCGACGCCGTCAGGGCGCACCGTGATCGTCGCGATCGGCTTATTTTCCGGGGTTTTCTCCACCATTTGCGTGGTCATTCTGCCTCCGAGCTCATTCTGCTTCCAAGACCATGGCGGCGCCGAGGCCACCGGCTGCGCACGCCGTCGCGAGCCCGTATTGGCCGCCGCGTCGTTTCAATTCGCGAAGCACCGTCGTCACCATGCGAGCCCCCGTCGCGGCGAAGGGATGACCGATCGAAATCGATCCGCCGTGCACGTTGAATTTGTCGTCATCGATCTCGCCGATGGCCTTCTGCCTTCCCAACTTTTCCTCCGCGAACTTCTTCGATGCGAATGCTTCCTTGTTGCAGAGGATTTGTGCGGCGAACGCCTCGTGCATGTCGACGACATCCATGTCCGCGAGCTCGAGACCAGCGCGCTCGAGCGCGATGGGCGTCGAGTAGCTCGGGCCCATCAGCATCCATCCGTTCGGATCGAGCGCCGCGTACGCCCACGACTTCAAGTAACCGAGCGGCTCATAGCCGAGCGCCTTCGCCTTCGATTCGGTCATGAGGATCAGCGCGCTCGCGCCGTCCGTGAGCGGCGACGAATTTCCTGCCGTCACGGTTCCGTATTTCCGATCGAACGCGGGCCGAAGCTTCGCGTATCCCTCGACGTTCGAGTCCTCACGTACGTTGTTGTCTTTCGCGACGGGCGTGTCGAATTTCGGCTGCGGCAAGACGTGCATGACCTCTTGCTCGAAAACCCCATTTTTCCAGGCTTTCGCTGCGCGCTCGTGGCTGCGATGCGCGAACGCGTCCTGCGCTTCGCGCGAGATGTGAGCCTCGCGCGCCATCTTCTCTGCGCTCTCGCCCATGGTCCGACCCGTCGTCGGCTCCTTCAACGCGGGCGGCACGGGAATGAAATCTTTCGGCGACAATTTCGAAAACGCCTTCAGCTTGTCGCCGAGCGACTTCGCTTTTTGCGCATCGATGAGCACGCCGGCGAGCTTCTTCGACACCGTGATCGGTACGTCGCTCGCGCTGTCTGCACCGCCCACGATCGCGACGTCGTGTTGTCCGGCGAGCATGGCCTCCGCCGCGCTCGTCATGGCTTGGAACGACGTGGCGCACGCACGGCTCACGCTGAACGCTTCGATGTCTTTCGGCAGATTCGTTCCGAGCACGATCTCGCGCGCGATGTTCGGCGCGCTCACGGACGGCACGACTTGGCCGTACACGCACAAGCCAATCTCGTTCGGATCGAGCTCGCTCTTCTGGACGATTTCGGACACGACCGCGCGACCGAGATCGAGCGCGCTCATGCCTTTGTACACGGTGCCCGATCGCGCGAAAGGCGTTCGAAGCCCCGCGACGATCGCGATGCGCTCGCCGCTTTTGCCGTTTCCGTTGCCGTTCCTTTTCGCCATGGTCTTTCGCTCCGGAGATGCGCGCCGTCGTCGATGAATGAGGATTCATTCAGAATGTGGATCTACTGACGCAGCGAGTCAATGGTCGCTCGTTGGGCCCGATCTCATTCGAGAAAACGGCTGGTCACGCCGACATGCCCGAATTCGTGGTAATGCCGATCGCGATGTCTCTGAGCCAAGTTCTGAACGACCAAGCCAAAAAACCCGTCGTCATCGACGA
>JAICXU010000943.1 GCA_025934595.1 Polyangiaceae bacterium
CGCTCGCGTTGCAAGTTGCCGCAATGAGACATTTCGCGGTCGACGGCCCGGCCCATCGAGCTCATGAAACGGCCATTTTTCCAGGCTTTGATGAGATGCGCTCCGATTGGGTCATGGGTGCGATTGTTGCGCTGAATGACCCTGCATGGAGCCCGTTCGCCAGATGCGCACGCCGCGCACGCTCGACTCGTCGCGGCAAGAAGCGAGCTGGGAGCGCAAGGTCGCGACGACGATCGCGATGGTCGCGGGGCTCGTGCTCCTCGTCTTCGCGTTCAAGATCCTGCTCGTCCTCTTCGCCGGCCTCCTCGGCGCGCTCGTTCTCGGTACCGCGGCCCGTCGGCTTTCGTCATGGACGCGGTTGCCGCAGGTGGCGTCGGTCGCCGTGCTCGTCGTGCTCGGGATCGCGCTCACGGTGGCTCTCGCTGCAGCGCTCGCGCCCACGCTCGTCAAGCAAGTGAATACGCTGATGCGCGATCTTCCGGCGGGCGCGCGCCACGTCGAAGACGCGCTCCGGCGCACGCCCATCGCAGGCCCCGCGGTGCAAAAATCGATCGATGAGCCCGCGCCAGGATCGACCAAGGAAGTCGTCAGCGCCGCGATCGCCACCGCGGGCAGCACGATGGAGCTCCTCGGCGGGCTCATCGTGATTTTTTTCGTCGCCGTCTACGGAGCCGCGCAACCGGAGGTCTATCGCGACACGGCGCTGGCGCTTGCACCGGCGAACGCGCGCGGTCGAATGAAGCGCGTGCTGGGCGCGGCCAGTCAAAACCTCACGCGGTGGCTCTTGGGGCGTCTCATCGCGATGATCTTCGTCGCGGTCACCACGTCGATCGCGTTCTTTCTTTTGAAGGTGCCGCTCGCGCTCCTCTTCGGGATGCTCGCGGGCCTCCTCACGTTCATCGAGTACGTCGGCGCTGTCGTGTCGGCGATCCCTCCGCTCGTGTTCGCGTTTTCGAAGAGCCCCGCGACGGCGCTCGCCGTATTTCTCGTGTACTGCGTGCTGCACGTCATCGAGGGCTACCTGCTCACGCCGCTCCTCGCGCGCGCATCCGTGAAGCTTCCGCCGGCGTGGACTTTGTCGCTGCAAGCCTTGATGGGAATGCTCCTCGGGCCGCTCGGCCTCACGTTCTCGACGCCACTTCTCGTCGTCGGCGTGAGCGCAGCGCGGGCTTGGCGCGTCGGCGAAAAATAAAAGCGCGCAGTCTGTCGCGCGTCCCGGCTCACGTTCCGCGGAGACGCGTGACGTACCACGCGCCGCGCCAACCCATCATCTCGGCGATGTCGATGCGGTCGGTCTTCCCATCGATGCTGATCGTGATTTTCGAGTGTTTGGCGCGCCAGAGCGGACGATTGAAATCCTTCGGTTTCGGCGTGATTTGCTGCACTTCATGACCGAGCTCGAACGTGAGAAACGCGGCGTGCGAGGAATTTTTGATGCGCTTGTGCAGCGTGTGGATGTCGCGCGCGAAGAGGCCGATCACCTTCTTGTCCCAAACGCTCGACGCGTCGGAGCGATCGTGAGAGGCAGCATACGCGTCACGCGGAAACACGAAATCTTGTGCGAGCAGTGGATCGTCTTTCGCGATCGCCTCGACGAGATGGCGCGATCGATCCGCGAGATCCGGCGCGATCGACGACGGCAGCGCGTCTTCCGCCGCCATCGCGCCCGCGTCGGAGTCGATGCCACCTTCCGCGGTGTCGGCTCCCGCGTCCGACGCTCCGCCGTCGCTCGTGACGCCGGCTTCGCTCGACGTCGTCTTCGACGAGCGCGAGCAGCCGGCGAGCGTCAGTGCAATCGCAAAGACGAAGACGTTGAGACGAGACCGCTGCACGAGCGCATCACGCCAAGTTCGGGAGAGTGACGACGTCGATGTGCAGGACTTCTTCGAACGCGCGCACCTCACGGAGGCAAGCCTCCGACGGGCGCGACACGATCCGGAGCTTCGCGCAGGATGCGCCGCCGCCTTCGAAGACGGTGTTGGCCACTTCTTCGACGTTGATGTCGTGCCGTTTCAGCACGGCGAGCACGTTCGCGAGCGTTCCG
>JAICXU010000791.1 GCA_025934595.1 Polyangiaceae bacterium
AACGTACGCACCTCCGCGTCGACAGGAGCGGTCGCGAACGCATGCGCCCGTGGCGGCGGCGAAGGAGCTCGCGCGCGATCCCAACCATTCGCGAGCGCGGGATACGAATCCACGGTGACGCGCAGCTCTCCCTTTTCGAGCTGTGCGGACACATAGACGAGGCCTTGCGCGTGACCCGCCGCGGCGCGCGCGACCGAGAGCGATGCGACCTTCGGATGGGCGTGGGACGCTCCACCGATTTTTCCCGCGAGCACCGACGCGATGCGAACCGCGAGATCGTCGCCCTTCGTCGTGGGTTGATCCGACACGAACGGCGCGGCGACCACCAGCATCGCTTGCGTGCTCGCGCCGACGCTCACCGCGACCTTCGTGGCCACTCCTTCGATCGCGCCCGACGCGTTCGCGTTCGCCGAAAACATGGAAAAACAAGCTCCGAATGCGATCGCGCAAGCTCGCTTCATGGCGTCACGTCCGGATCGGTCTTGGGAGGCTCCGCGGGCAACGGCTGGAGCGACGGCGGCGCGCCGGCATCCGTGTCGGACACGTCGGTGGGCTCGGTGCCTTGCAAGAACACTTCGTCCATCGTCTCCGTGTCGCCTTCGAACGGAAGCTTGCCGGTGCGCGTGTCGATCGTGACGGTGACGACGCCAGGCGGCCTCGGAAAATCACTCGGCGGTTTTTTGTCGTGCGCCACGCGCATGAAATCGATCCACGCCGGGAGCGCCGCGCTCGCGCCCGCTTCGCTGCCGCCGAGTGGCCTGCCGTCATCGTAGCCGACCCACACGACGGCCGCGATTTCGGTCGAGAACCCCGCGAACCACGTGTCCTTCGATTGATTGCTCGTGCCGGTCTTTCCCGCGAGCGGACGTCCGAGCTGCTTCGCGCGTACGCCGGTACCGTGATCGATGACGCTCGTCATCATGCTCGTGATCACGTAGGCCTCCGCTTCGTCCAGCACGCGATGCGACGGCGGCGGCGCAGGGAGCGGTACGTCTTTTCCGTCGGGACCGACGATCTTCGTGACGAGCGTCGGCGCCGCGTATTCGCCGCCCGCCGCGAACGTCGTGTACGCGCCGGCGAGCTCGAGCGGCGTGACCTCGTAGCTTCCGAGCGCGAGTGAAAGGTCCGGTTTCAACGTCGACTCGATGCCGAGCGCGTGCCCCCAATCGACGACGTTCGCGGGACCGACGTCGTTCAAGACGCGCACCGCGCCGATGTTCACCGATTGCGCGAGCACCTCGCGAAGACGGAGCGCTTCGGTGCCCTTCCAGCCCTCGTAGTTGCTCGGATGGTAATTTCCGAACGTGCCCGGCGTGACGTCGACGAGCGTCGCCGGCGTGAAGCGTCGTGAGTGAATCGCGTAGCTGTAGACGATCGGCTTGAACGTCGACCCTGGCTGGCGTCGCGACTGCGTGGCGCGATCGAGCCCGCCCGTCATCGACTCGTAATTTCCGACGAGCGCCAAAATCTCGCGCGTGCGCACGTCGAGCGCCACCATCGCGCCTTCGGGACCCGACTCGACGCGCAGCGGAATTTTCGTAGCGCCGGGATCGTCGGGCACCGGTGTGAGGAGGCTCACGCGCAAACGCGCGCCTTGCGGAGCGAACGCGCTTGGCGCGAGGTGCTGCGGATTGTAGCGATCGGCGTCGGCGATTTTCACGATGCCCGCGACCGTTCCGACTTGCACGTCGAGCGTGCCCTTGCCGTCGTCCGCGCCGGTGACGACGCCGACGTACACCTTGTGACCCTCGAACGCCGGCGTGCCTTCGAACGGCGCATTGTCTCGCGGCAACGAAACCGGCGCTTTTTTCGCGTTCTTTTTGTCCGACGCGATCTTCTCCGGAGACGGCGCCTTCAGCGGCCCGAGCAAGAGATGCCGTTTGTCGTAGGCATCGAGATCGTCGCGCAGCGCCTTGCGAGCCGCTTCTTCGAGCTTGGGATCGATCGTCGTCGTGATCGTGTAGCCGCCGCGCGCGGCGCCGATCGGATCGATCTTCTGCAAAATCTTGCGCGCGTACTCCACGGCCTCCGGCGCGAGCTGCGTGTTGGCTTCGACCTCGGGCGCGAGGACGAGCGGCTCCTTCATCGCCGCATCGTATTGCGCGTCGGTCAAAAATCCTTTGTCGCGCATTTGCCCGAGCACGAACGCGCGACGGCCGAGCGCTCTTTTCTGATCTTTGCGCGGCGAAAAAATCTCGGGACCTGCCGGCAGACCCGCGAGCATCGCTGCCTCCGCGATCGAGAGATCCTTCGCCGACTTTCCGAAGTTGTCGCGCGCCGCTTCTTCGATGCCGTAGCGACCGTGACCGAAATAAATGTGATTCAAATAGAGCTCGAGGATCTCGTCTTTCGAAAGCTCCTGCTCGAGCCTGCGCGCGAGGAGCGCCTCGCGGATTTTTCGTTTGTAGGTGCGCTCGGGATCGAGCAAAAGATTTTTCACGACCTGCTGCGTGATCGTCGATCCGCCTTGTCGAGT
>JAICXU010000855.1 GCA_025934595.1 Polyangiaceae bacterium
CATGATCCTCCCGAGCGGCATCTCGCGGATCGCCCTGTTTTTTGGCTCGCTTTGCTCTTTTCTCCGATGTCGTTCCTCGCCGCGGCAGGCGGTCGGACGGCGTCGCGAAAAGTGCGGACCGTGCTGCATGCGCGTCGCGTTTCGCCGGAGAGCGAGCTCGCCAAGCGCATCGCGGACGCGAAGGCGGCGAAAAAATCCGGCGACGCCCGCGCCCTCGACGCCGCGGTCGTGAAGATGATCGAACAAGCGGCCATCGTGCGCGCCGGCGTCAACGTGCGAGCTCTGTCGATCGACGAGATCGAGGACGCGCTCGTCGTGCGAGGCGTCACGCGCGAGGTCAGTCACGACGTGGTCGACGTGCTTCGAGGTTGCGAGGAGAGTCGATTCGTTCCCGACGCCGGTGACTTCGCCGTCAGCACGCAGCGTCTCGAGCGCTCGCTCGCGGCGATCGGCGAGCTCGGCAAGCGCAAGGAGCGCGCGTGAATCGAGCCTTTGGGGCGTGGTTGTCGGTTCTCGTCGTGATGCTCCTCTGGAGCACGAACGTCCTCGCGCAAGCCGACGATCCGCCCGAAGCGCTCGCGCAAAAAGCCGTCGCCGCGCTGCGTGGCGGTCATCCGGCGGAGGCGATCGCGGATTTCGAATCGCTGGCCGATCGCGGCGTCGTCGACGCGAACATGTCGTACGATCGCGGACTCGCGTACGCCGAGCGCGTACGTGTCGGCTGAGAGCAGCCCGGGGATCTCGGCAACGCCTCACAATGTTTCGAAGAGGCGCGCACCCTCACGCGCGACTCCGCGCTTCGTGACGAATGCGCACGGGCGCTCGCCGTGATTCGCGCCGAGGTCGGACACCGCCGATCGCGCGCCGGACATCCCGCCGATCTCGAACAGACGCCGCGCTTACGCGAAGCGATCGTCGGCGCCATCTCGGAAGACGCGTGGTGCGTGCTCGCTCTCATCGCATCCATCGCCGCGAGCGGCGCTTTTTACGTACGATGGCTCACGAAAGCGCGCAGGCGCGAGGTCGCCGCGAACGTCGCGATCGCGATCTCCCTCCCCGTTCTCGCCGCCGCGGTGGTCGCCGCGATCACGGCGCGCGAGCTGCGTATGCATCGCGTGGAAGCCGTCGTCGTGAGCGCTTCGGCGCGACCCAGCAATGCATCGGGCATCGCGCTGCCCAATGCGGAGCCCGTTCCCGAAGGCGCACGCGTGCGCGTGATGGCCGAAAATGCAGGCTGGGACGAGATCCGTTGGGGCACGCTCGACGCATGGGTGCCGGCGTCGGCGGTGCGCACCATCGAACGGCCCCCGACGGAGTGACCGAGCATTTTTGGCGCACGAAGCGCGCCTCTTGCTCTACCATTCGGCGACCCAGGATGGCGAACGACATCGAACGTCTTTCCCAACGCTGGAAAGAATCTCCGGACGCCGAATCGACGATGGCGCTGTGCAACGCCATGCGTGGGACGACATATGCCACGCTCATTCAGCAAGTCGGCGATTTTGCTCGTTCGAATCTAGCGAGCAACGTCCCGGTGCTCGTGTCGGTCGCGCGCATGTACATGAGCGCGCAGCGCCTCTCCGAAGCGCAGGCCACGCTCGTGACGGCGGGCAAGCTCGCGCCTCGTGACGCGGCGGTGTACCGGGTGCTCGGCGAGGTCCTCTTGCGTCGTGGCGACGCCGATCGCGCGGAAAAAGTGCTGGAGCGCGCCGTGCATTTCGGAGCGCGCGATCCGGAGACGAACTTGTGGCTCGACCGAGCGCGCGTCTTCAAGCCGATGCAGGGAAGAGCGGGAAATCGCGCCGTCGCCGCGGAGGTCGAACGCACCGCGCCCGCCACACGCTCGAACGGCGAAGCGCTTCCGCGTGCGCCGATGGATTCGATGCCGGAAGATCCGACCGCGGTCAAAGAGCGACCGAAGGCCCTCCTTCCACCGCAGCCGAAGCCGGCGCTCAGGCCGCCCGCCGGGAAGGCGCCGGCGATCCCCTCCGCATCGACGAGCGAAAGCGTCGTCACGGACGTGCGGCAGCCGCCGGCGCGCATGGCCGCGCAAGAACCGCCGAAGTCCTCGTATTCGAAAGACGCGGACACGGCGTCGATCGCCAGGCAGTCGCTTCCGCTCGTCGATCCGGGACCGCCCGTGCAAGACGAAAATTCCGTCTCGTTCGATCTTCGCGCGTCGGCCACGGCGACCGAATCGAAGCCGCCGCCGCCGGTAGCATCGAGCCGGCAGGTCGCGGGTGTGCCGAACCCGCGCGACGTCCTCGATGCGCTCG
>JAICXU010000369.1 GCA_025934595.1 Polyangiaceae bacterium
GGCGAAGGCGAAGGCGAAGGCGAAGGCGAAGGCGAAGGCGAAGGCGAAGGCGAAGGCGAAGGCGAAGGCGAAGGCGAGGGCGAGGGCGAGGGCGAGGGCGAGGGCGAGGGCGAGGGCGAGGGCGAGGGCGGCGATCCCGTGCCTGTCGCTGCCGGGATCACGATCGGTGGCGGTCGCGTACGTGCGGCGTCCGGATCGATCATCACCGCGATCACGAGCGCGAGCTGTTCGCGCATTCCGTCGCACGATGCGTCCGCTTTTTCGAGCTCGCGCGTTCCGAGCGTTGCCCCTTTGCCGTCGCGCAAAATGATGATCGCGTGCCACTTCCCGGCTCGTCTCTCGATGCGTCCTTCGATCGACACGTCGGCTTGTGATGCCGAGACGAACACGGTGCGCGCGAGACGAACCTCGACGTCGCGCGCGAGCTCCTGCGTCGGCACGCACGATTCGGCGCCCGGCATGCGAATCCAACTCAGCGACGACGTGCGATGTGACGTCGAGCTCGACGAATCGTTCTGCGCGCGTGCCATGACCGCGATCGACAGAACGAACATGCTCATCATGAAACGCCTGAAAAATAGGGCGTTCATCGATCTCTCGCCGGCCCATCCACGCGTGCTTGCAGGACGAAGTACGGCGGCACGCAAGCGCCCGTTCCGGGCGGAGCTCCGGCGACACGCATGCATCCGAAGTCGTCACGGCAGGCGTGATCGCGATCGCATGCGCGCACCTCGCGTCGCACCGAGTGCTCGGCTTGGCATGTCTCGATGGATCGTTTGCTCGGGAAGCAATCGGTCTCGAAGCCGCTGAGCGGCAAATCGGCGCAGATGGTCGTGCCGTGGACGGCGCCGATCTCGGTGCAGCCGTCGCTGCACATGCCGCCAGGAAATCCGAATGCATTCGGGCTGCACGACGTCGTCGGATCGAGCGTCGCGGAGAGACATTTCTCGGAACGCTCGGCGATGACACGCTCGCCGTCGACGCTGCCGGTGGGCGTGAGGGTCACGCGTTGGCATGCGTCGCCCGGGCCGTCGGAGCCTTCGGGCGCGCAGATCCCGATCTCAGCGTGCTCAAAATCGCGGCACACGAGCCCCGCGTCGCACGTCCACGACGCGAAGCCGGGATCACCGAGGCCGCAATGCGCGCCATAGCCTCCACTTTCGGACGTGCGCTCGGCAAACGGGCGAGGCTCGTCGAATGAGTCACCGCGCGCGACGTGATCGAGTAAACGCGCGCGCCACGCGAGCTCACCGTCGAGATGCGGCGAGCTGCCGACCTCGAGCGCGTTGAACGTGATGGCCGCGTGTCGCTCGTTTCCGAGCAAATGAAAACCTGCGACCGCGCGCGATTGATGGCATCCCGGGCATGCGAGCTCGTCGAGTCTCCGCACGAGCGCAGCATACGATTTTGCGAGGGTCGCTTGATCGTATGGAAGCGAAGCGAGATCGTCCCTCATCGGCTCGAGGATCGCCGAATAGGTTCGATTGCGCGGACGCGCCAAGCCGCGTGGCGTGACCGACACCGCGCGCGTCGCGGAAAACGCGTCGGGCAAGACCGCCGTTCCCTGATCGATCGCCGATAAATTGTCGGTGACCCATTTCGCGAGCAGCGCGGGATCGAGATCGGGCTTCGGCGTGTCGAGAAGCGGACCCGGTCTGGCGTGTCCGTTTTCGATCACGAAGCTCCGCAGAAGATATTCGGCGTGATCGTCCTCGTTTTTTCGCAACGCGGGACCATGCACGTTTTGCAGGTTCACCTCGATGCGATCGAAATGCGGCAGCGAACGGATGAACGCCGCGACGTCGCGGGTGTGGAGCGTCCCGCTCGATGCGAAGTCTTTCCAACGCTCCGCGACGCTCGCGCAGCTGCCGTTTTCTCGAAGCTGCGGAAACGCGACGTTGATCGTCATCGGTAGTCGCGTCTCCGGTCGATCCGGCGGACGCAGCGCGAGTCGATAGACGAGACGCGCCTCACCACATTTTTTCGGATCCACGAAGATCCGATCGAGGCGATTGACGACGCCGACGAGCTCGAAATGTGTTTTGTCGGACGTGAGCCAGCGCGGATCGAAAGGACGATTGGGAAGCCGCAGATTCGTCGGAAGATCGCCGATCGACGGTCGCGCGTTCAGCTCGGCGAGATCCGCATCCAGCGTCGTCGCGATGTCTCGATAAATCTTCGACGCCGCGAGCTCGTGGGCTGACGAGCCCGCTGCGCCGAGCACATCGGCGAGGGCGAGCCCTTGCTCCTCCAACGAAATGATGGGCTCGGGCTCATCGATGAGAAGCTCGTCACGCGGCGTCGCTCGGAAATCGGCGGTCTCGACGACGACGTCGTCCGGACCCATCGCGCGATCGGCCTGCGCGAGAGCGAGGGTTGCAACTGCGAGAAGAGCGTGTCGAAAAATCGCTCGAAAGCTTAGCGCGCTTCCGCGGCTTGGCAGAGATTCGTCGACGTGTTGCAGGTGTCCGAGCCTTCGTTCGACGTCCCGTCCTCGAGCTCCGACTTGCAGTCGTCATCGCCCGTGCACCATGAGTCTTGGTGCGTGAGCTTGTCCGTCGGGTAAGCGATCTTCGAGCCGTCGGTCGGCGGAGCTTGCGTGAGCGCGAGCTTCGCTTCCGGCTCGTGACCCGGTATGTAGACGCCGTTCATCACGGGCGCGGGGGTGTAGACGTAGTTGTAGACGACCGAGTACGCATCCGGCGAATCCCAGCCGTGATCGAAGTCGAGCGTGAGCGTCTTCTTCTTCGTGCTGAGATGCCAGGTGCCGGTCTGACGAACGAGGCCGTCGCTCGAGCCGTTGATCGCCACGCCGTTGAGGATCTTGGTGGAGTCCACGAAGAACTTGTGATCGGGGCGGAGGTCCAGGCCCGCGAACGATCCGAGCGTCGGATCCGAAGCCGCCCAGCTGCCGCGAATGAAGGTCGTGCTCACCGCGTCGTCCGTGTAGTCGCTCGCCTGATCTTGCGAGTCGGCACCGCCGCTGCAGCCGGCAAGAATCGAGAAGGCCGAGAGCAAGAACCAGATCTTGGAAGCGCGCATGGGGAAGTTCTCCGTTCGGGTTAACTAGAAGAGGGGACTCGTCTCGGAGGCCCGTCGTGGTTGCGGCGCGCTAGAGCAGGATTGGTGCCAGCATCCTCACATGTAGTGAAACTTGCGACTTGCAAGAATTCCCATGATTTAGCGGCCGGGGGCGATCTCCTTCGGGATGGTGCTTTCGCAAATCCCGGGGGACGAGAGATCCACGCGCTGCGTCAAGACCCCCCTAAAGCCCAGAGGGAAACGCCCCGAGGCCGCGTGTCACGTATCGCCCTAACCCCACGAAAATCGGTCGAGACGCCTCGCTTTTTCGGTTGCGAATTGGCGGGCTGCGCGTAAGGTGCGCCTCCCGCTCCGCGGTCGTAACGGCACGTCCCTTCGTTTCAGGACCTGTACGACGACGTGAAGCGACAGCAGCAAAACGCAGCACGGACCCGCGTTTTTCGCCACACGCCGAAAACGCAGTCGCCCGAGGAGTCTCTCATCATGGTGTCGAAGTCGATCGCACGATTCGCGCGAATCAGCCCCCGCAAGGCCCGCATGATCATCAATCTCGTGCGCGGTCGTCATGCCGGCGAGGCGCTGCAGCTCCTCGAGTTCACGCAGAAGGCAGGCGCGCCGGTCGTGAAGAAGATCATCGAGAGCGCCGTCGCGAACGCACGCACGCAGAGCCCCGGCGTCGATCTCGACGCGCTCTTCGTCGAGACGTGCTTCGTCGACAAGGCGCCGAACAAGTACATGCGTCGCTGGCGCCCGCGCGCGATGGGTCGTGCCACGCGCGTTCAAAAAGGTCTTTCGCACATCACCGTGATTCTCGGCGAGAAGAGCTGAAGCTCTCAATCGACCGAAAAAATAAGGATCAAATCGAATGGGTCAGAAAGTTCATCCCTACGGCTTCCGCCTCGGCGTCATCAAAACTTGGAACTCCAAGTGGTACGAGGACAAGAACTACGCGAAGTGGCTCCACGAAGACGTGCGCATCAAGCGCGCCGTGAAGGACTACTTGATGAACGCGAACATCGCGGGCGTCGAGGTCGAGCGCGCCGCGAACAAGGCGAAGGTCATCGTCTTCACCGCGCGTCCCGGCATGGTCATCGGCAAGGGCGGTAAGGGCATCGAGACGTTGAAGAGCGGAAACCTGAAGACGGCCGCCAAAGGCGAGCCGCTCTTCCCGGGCGTCCAAGCCTTCACCGAGAACGAGGTCTTCATCGACGTGCAGGAAATCCGCAAAGCGGAGACCGCGGCGCAGCTCGTCGCGGAGAACGTCGCCACGCAGCTCGAACGCCGCGTCGCGTTCCGCCGCGCGATGAAGAAAGCTCTCTCCACCGCCATGAAGTTCGGCGCGAAGGGCATTCGTATCCGCTGCTCCGGCCGTCTCGGCGGCAGCGAGATGAGCCGCGTCGAGACCTACCGCGAAGGACGCGTTCCGCTCCACACGCTCCGCGCGGACATCGAGTTCGGTCTCGCGGAAGCGAAGACCAAGTACGGAATCATCGGCATCAAGTGCTGGATCTTCAAAGGTGAGGTTCTCCAGCGCCGTGTTCGCCGCGCGCCCGTCATCGCCGGCGCTTGATCGAGATTTCTTAGAAACGATTCAGAGGAACGAAAATGCTTTCTCCCAAACGAACCAAGTTTCGAAAAATGCAGAAAGGAAA
>JAICXU010001011.1 GCA_025934595.1 Polyangiaceae bacterium
TGAACTTGAACGATTCGATGATCCGCGGGCGATCGAGCTGCGTGACGTTCACGGTGCCGGCCCCGAACGGAGCGACGACTGGGATTTGCTCGTACTGGTACGTCGAGTCGAGCCGCTGCATGCCGACGTGGATCGCGATCGTCGTCTGCGAGTTGTCGGATTTGAATGCGTAGCTTCCGCCGCCGCCGACGGTGTTCTGGTTGTCGAGCGGCCACCAATCGAGGAGGTAGATATCGTCGCCGCGGTACATCCGCGAGCCGATCCACAACGTCGCGTTCCCGTAGCTCGCTTGCGCGAACAAATTTCGAATCGCGATCGCTTGGTTGATCTGCCCCGAGAAATGGAAGAACGGCGGGAAGAACGCGAGGGTGGCGACGACCTTCGAGTGAATCTCCGGATGCGACGCATCGCCGATTTGAAACGTGTCCTCGCGGCGCACCTCGAGCTCGGCGTAGCTGTCTTCGTCGATGCGCGTGCCGTGCGCGATCACGTTCGCAGGACGACCGGTGCCGCCGCGGCCATCACTTGCAATCTGCACGCGTCCGTACGAGCCGAATTGAAAGCCGTCGTTCGGATTCGGCGCGGGCTTCGGCACCGCATTCGCGGGCGTCGCATCTCCATTCGCGGGCGTGGTCGTGGGCGCAGCCGCCGGCGTCGTGGTGTTGTTGCCCGATGGTGCGGGAACGAGCGGCGGCGCGCCGGCGTCGGATTCAGCCACCGTTTGCGCGAATGAAATGCCCGAAAAAAATAGGGCAATCGTGACGATCGAAGAAATCGGGAGAGCGCGCATTCGCGGGAACGGGAGGTCGATTGATTAGGGAGCGAGGATCGCCGCGCCGCGCGCGCCGAGAGAAATCGAAACCGAGCCGCCAGTGACGGTGACATCGGGGCCGCCGAGCCTATCGTGAAGCACCGTGCCGTTCGAGAGCGGAATCGACGCGGGAATGGATGCGCTGAACGTGGTCGGCGATGTCGACAAAGTCATCGCGACGAGCGCGATGTTCGCGCGATCGGAAGTGACGCGCGCGAAGACGAGATTCGTCTCGTCGGTGTCGAGCACTGGCTCGTAGTCACCGCGACGAAGGGCGACGAGATTTTTTCGCGCCGTGCCGAGCGCTCTCGTGAGCGCGAGCGTCTGCGTCTCGTCCGCGTTCAGCGTCTTGTCGCCGTACCACATCACGCGATTGTTCGGATCGGCGCCTCCCCACTCGGCGTATTCGTCGCCGTAATAAATCATCGGCGCGCCGGGCACGGTGAGGAGCCACGTCATCGCGAGGCGTTGCCGTGCGTACGATTCTTCGTCGGGCGGAGCCTGCGCGATGTTGTCCCACTGGTTTCCGGGGATGCTCGGATCGTGCGCCGCGTCTTGTCCGCGGTAGCTCGCGATGGTCACGAAGCGCGGCGTGTCTTGCGAGCCGACGTACTGGCTCATGATCGCGCCCGCCGGATATTCCCAGCCCGCCGCTTGCGTCCAATAGTCGGCGTGCGGCATGTGCGTGCCGCCTCCGTTGTCTCGGTCCCACGCCGTCATCGGCACCGCGTAATACGTGACGAAATCGAATTGTCCGTCGAGCCCGCCGCCGCCTTTCGCCGGGTCGCCGATGTAGTGCGCGATCGTCGCGTATTGGTTGTCGTTGCACGTGAGACCGCAGTTCGACCAGCCCATCGCGGTCTCGCCGGTCATGAAGACCTTCGTGCCGGAAGCCTCGAATTCGTCGCGGATCGACGATGTCATGTTGAGCGTGGCCGCGTCTTCGACGTGCTTCACCGCGTCGAATCGCAGGCCGTCGATGTCGAACGCATCGAGCCAATATTTCGCGTCCGCCATGTACTGCTCGCTCACCTCGGGCACGGTCCA
>JAICXU010000705.1 GCA_025934595.1 Polyangiaceae bacterium
ACGATGAGCGAACGACCGCCTCCTGCGCGCGGCAAAGGCGCCGTTCGCGAGCCGCATCGCGACTCCGGGCGCGATCCGCGTCGCGACGACACGCCGCGCGTCGCGGCGGTGGCGCCGAGAGTGCCGCCCGCGCCGCCGGTGCCGCACGAGGTTTCACAGGAGCTCTCGTCCGAGAAGCTGCGCACCGCCGCCGAGCAGCCGATGCTCTACGCCGATCGCTACGAGCTCGTCGGTCTGCTCGGCGTCGGCGGCATGGGGTCGGTGTATCGCGTGCGCGACATTTGGATCGACGAGCACGTCGCCCTCAAAATTCTCCGCAAAGACTCCGGGCGCAGCAATCGCGCCGTGCAGCGCTTTTTCCGCGAGGCGCGTCTTTCCCGCAAAATCACGCATCGAAACGTCGTTCGCATTTACGACATCGGACAGCTCGACGACGAGACGTACATGACGATGGAGTGCATCGACGGCGACTCGCTCGGCGCGATCCTCGTCGAGGGGCAGGCTCTCGACCTCATCACGTCGCTCGACGTCGCACATCAAGTCGCCCTCGGTCTCGACGCGGCTCATTCTGCCGGCGTCATTCATTGCGACTTGAAACCAGAAAATATTTTGGTGTCGCGCGAAGGTCGCATCGTGCTGAGCGACTTCGGCGTCGCCGCCGAACGCGATCTGCAGCTGCCTACGCTGCCCGGACAGGCGGGCGGAACTCCCGTGTACATGTCGCCGGAGCAGATCGAAGGGCGCGTCCTCGATTTCCGCACCGACCTCTACGCGCTCGGAATTTTGATGTACGAGATGCTCACGGGCAGCCCGCCGTGGAGCCGCGATCGCGGAACGATGTCGGCGAGCGTGGCGCGCCTGAGCGTCCCCGCGCCCGATCCACGCGGGAAAAATGCCGCGATCCCCGAAGACGTCGCGCGGTTCGTGTTGCAGCTGCTCGAACGCGAGCCTGCGCAACGCCCGACGTCGGCGTCGAGCGTCGCGGCCACGATCGGTCACGCGCTCGAAAAAAGTAGAGCGACGCCGGTGCCCGGGCCGACGAGCTCCGCGCGTCCGCCGCGTCGATCGTCTCTTGCGCCGCCGCAGCTCGCGACGACGAGCACGCCACACACCCGCGGCGTCGCCGTGCTCACGCTGCGAAATCTCGGCGACGAAAAAACGGCGTACGTGGCCGAGGCCGTCACCGAGGAGCTCTCGAATCAGCTCGCGAAGTCGACCGGCCTCCGCGTCGCGTCGCGTCTCGCCGCGCAGATGCGCGACGGCGAAGATCTTCGCTCGTTCGGCTCCAGGTTGAACGTGCAGGCGGTGGTCGAAGGCTCGCTCCTCGTGAAGGCCGACGGCTCGATGCGCCTCACCGTGCGGCTCACCGAGGTCGAGCGCGGATTTTCGCTCTTCAGCACGCGTGTCGATCGAAAGTCGGACGATCTCTTCGCGGTCGCCGGCGAAATCGCCACGAAGATCGCGCAAGCGCTCACGGTGGAAGCGAGCGCGGAAGGACCCGCGCCGGCGTCGAAGGCCGCCGTCGATCCATTCCTCCGTGCACGTCGCGCATACGGAAATCGCACGCATGCAGGCGCGCTCGAAGCCGCGTCGCTGCTCGAAGAGGGTCTCGCGCGATCGCCGAAGGATCCGCTTCTTTTGAGCTGGCTCGCGCTCGCGAAGCTGCAGCTGTGGGAGTTCGAGCCCCGTCTCGGCGAAGGCGGCGCGATTCGCCGTGAGGTCCGCCGCTTGGCGGAGGGCGTTCTCTCGAACGGTGCGACGAGCGGCGAAGCGCATCTCGCGCTCGCGGTCCTCTTGCACATGCAGAACGATCCGCTCGCGGCGACGACGGCCGCGAACGAAGCGGTGCGTTGCAATCCGACGCTCGGCGAAGCGCATCTCTTGCTCGGACGAATTTTGTCGGACTCGGGACGGCTCGCCGACGGCGTGCATCGCCTCGCGCTCGCCCTTCGTATCGATCCGAAGAGCACGGTCGCGCCGCTCGAGCTCGCGCGCACCTCCGAGCTCTCGCAAGATCCGACGAGCGCAGACGCATGGCTCACGCTCGCCGACGAACGCGCGCGCGATCGCTCGGAGCCCGCGCTCCTTCGCATGCGCATCGCGTGTTGGCGTGGCAACGCCGCTGGATTGGCGGAGGCGCGGCAGCGCGGAGGACGAGCGCTACGCGATGCGACGGGCGGCACCGCCGTCTTGCTCCGCTTGTTTTTCTCGGAAAATTTCGGCCCCACCGCGGATCAGGCAAAGAGCTACGCCGCGACCGCTGGCATCGCGCCTCGCGCGCGCATCCAAGCGCACGTGCTGCTCGCCGAGCGTTACGCGATCGCCGCTGATTTCCGCGCCGCAGTCGCATCGCTGAAGGCGGCGCGTGAAGCCGGATTGCTCGACGTGCTTTGGCTCGAGAAGTGTCCCGCGCTCGACGGGCTGCGACTGCGATCCGATTTCACCCAGATCGTCGACGACGTACGCGGCGCTCTCGCGAAGAAGAGCTGACCTTCGCCGCCGCGAGAATTTTTTTCGCGAGCGAGCTCACTCCGATCTTCTCGAGCGCGCTCGCGTCCACCCACTCGATTCGGTCGTACTCGTCGCTTGGTTCCAGCGTGGCTTCTCGCGCGACCGCCACGAGCACGCGCACGCTCATCTTTCGGTGCGAAAGCACGTGTAAAACGGCTTCTTTTTCCGTGTATTTTGCACGTTTCGCGAGGCCCAGCATTTTCGTGAGCGCGGCGGTCGCCCGCGTGCCTTCGTCCGCATCGTCGTCGACCGCAGGCGGCTCCCACATGCCGCCGAAGAGGCGATCGCCGCGTCTTCGCGCGAGCAAGACCTCACCGTCCTCGTTCGATACGACGATTGCCGCGCGC
>JAICXU010001147.1 GCA_025934595.1 Polyangiaceae bacterium
GATCTCGGGGCTGCCAGCATCGTGTCCGCGCCACCGCTCGTCGGCCTGCACGTCGTCGGGCGGCCGGGCGCGGGCACCATGCTTGCGGTGGACGTCGCGGCGATCGCGTCGCGAGGGTCGTACGTCTACGTCGCCGACGCATCGACCGGCCGCGTGTTTCGATTCGACGTCACCAATCTCTCGACGGAAGCTCAAGTCGCGAGTTGGCCCATCGGCGAGACGCTCGCGTACCTCGCCGCCGGCGACGACTACGTCTACCTCTTGGTGACGGGCTCAACCGGCGGATTCATCCTGCGCGTATCGCTCTTTTGAGCTAGAACGGAACGCGGATTTCAGCCTGTTTTGAGGCCTATTGCGGTGATCGCGAGGGCATGACAAAACCTATGCCCTCCATGTTTTTCAAAAACGAAGATCCGAAAGCTCCCGGCGGCGGCCCGCAAAAAAAGAAGGTCGTTCCGCTGCTCCCGCTGCGCGACATCATCGTCTTCCCGCACATGGTGAGCCAGCTCTTCGTCGGTCGCGAGCGATCGATCAACGCGCTCGACAGCGCGATGAGCCAGGGCAAAGAAATTTTCCTCGCCGCGCAGAAGAACGCGAAGACGCACGAGCCCACGCCCGAGGACATCTACCAAATCGGCACGCTCGGCACGATCATGCAGCTCCTTCGCATGCACGACGGCACGGTGAAGGTGCTCGTCGAAGGCAAGCGCCGCGCGAAGATCCGCAAGTTCACGCAGACCGACGATTACTTCTTGGTCGAGATCGACGAGATCGCGGAAGCCACGACGCGCACGGTGGAAGTCGAAGCCTTGATGCGCAGCGTGCAGAGCGCGTTCGAGATGTACGTGAAGCTGAACAAAAAAGTTCAGCCCGAGGTCTTGATGAGCGTGCAGGCGATCGACGATCCCGCGCGTCTCTCCGACACGATCGTCACGAACCTGCCGACGGTGAAGCTCTCCGATCGCCAGGCGCTCCTCGAGAACGAAGACGCGAGCCGCCGGCTCGAGCGCCTCCATGAATTGATGCAGGCCGAGATCGAAATTCTCCAGGTCGAAAAGAAGATTCGATCGCGCGTCAAGAAGCAGATGGAGAAGACGCAGAAGGAGTACTACCTGAACGAGCAGATGCAGGCGATCCAGAAGGAGCTGGGTGGCGGCGAGCGCGACGAGTTCAGGAACGAGATTCAAGAGGTCGAAGAGCAGCTCAAGACGAAGGTCATGAGCAAAGAGGCTCTGGCCAAGGTCAAAAAAGAGCTGAAGAAGCTCAAGTCGATGCACCCGACGAGCGCCGAAGCGACGGTCGTGCGCAACTACATCGATTGGATCCTGAGCCTGCCTTGGACCGACATGAGCGAGGAGAACTACGACCTCGGCGCGGCCGAAGCGATCCTCGACGAAGACCACTACGGTCTCAAAAAGATCAAAGAACGCATCCTCGAATATCTCGCGGTGCAAGCGCTCACGCGAAAATTGAAGGGCCCGGTTTTGTGCTTCGTCGGACCGCCCGGCGTCGGAA
>JAICXU010000845.1 GCA_025934595.1 Polyangiaceae bacterium
AGCCGATGCGCTTCGTGCACGCCGCCGATCTCCATCTCGACAGCCCGCTTCGCGGGCTCGAGCGGTACGAAGGCGCGCCGGTGGAGCTCGCGCGCGAGGCGACGCGTTCGGCCGTCAAAAACCTCGTGGATCTGTGCTTGCGCGAGGACGCCGCGTTCTTGCTCGTCTCGGGCGACCTCTTCGACGGTGACTGGAAAGATTTTCACACGCCGCTTTTTTTGGTCAGCGAGCTCGCGCGGTTGAAGACGAAGAACGTGCGCGCGTTCGTCGTGCTCGGAAATCACGATCTGCAAAGCGAGCTCGTGCCGCACATTCGCTGGCCCGACAACGTCACCGTCTTCGGCGCGCATCGAGCAGATACGTGCATTCTGCATGAATTCTCGACGGCCATTCACGGGCGATCCTATGCGCGCCCCGCCGTTTCGGAGAATCTCGCGGCGTCGTATCCCCCGCCTTCGCCCGATCATTTCAACATCGCCCTCTTGCACACGAACGCGGCGGGGTCGGCGGGCGCCGGCGATCACGCGAGCTACGCGCCATGCAAGGTCGAAGAGCTCCGCGCGTGCGGTCACGATTACTGGGCGCTCGGTCACGTGCATGGACATCAAGTGCTGGCGACGTCACCGCACGTCGTCTATCCGGGGAATTTGCAGGGACGGAACGCGCGCGAGACGGGAGCAAAAGGCGCGGTCGTCGTCGACGTCGAAGATCGGCGCGTCTCGAGCCTCCGCTTCGTCCCGTGCGACGTCATGCGATGGGCCCGCATCGACATCGCTGCAGAAGTGGCCGACGGTCCGCGCGAGCTCGTCGAGAAGGTGCGCGTGGCGGTGGCAAGCGAAGCGGAACGCATCGGTGGTCGCGCGCTCGCGGCACGCGTCACCGTCCGCGGAGCTTGCGAAGCGCATGCGATCTTGGCCCGCGTGGAGGACCGCGCGCGATTCATCGCCGATCTCCGTGCGGCGGCGCGTGACGTGAGCGATCGCGCGTGGATCGAAAAAGTGCAGATCGAAACTTCGTCACTCGTGGACGTCGACACGCTCCGCGCGGCGCGCGATCTCGTCGGGGACCTGCTGCGATCGACACGCGACCTCGCGAGCTCCGGAGCCCTCGCGAAAACGCTGGAACCGCTATTTTTACCGCTTCGCGCGAAGATGGGCGCGGCCCTCGACGATGCCGGCGTTCGATTGGACGACCCGGAGCGCTTGCGGCGATACATCGCCGAAGCCGAAACGATCTTGGTCGATCTGCTCGCCGGAGATCGAAGCGCGTGAAGCTGTCGCGGTTCGAGATCGAGCGCTTCGGACATTTCTCGAAGCGCACGTTCGATCTCGGCGACACGCGCGAGCCAGCGGTGTTCGTCGGCCCCAACGAAGCGGGCAAGAGCACGCTCCTCGCGTTCCTCCGCGAGCTGCTCTTCGGGTTCCACGAGAAGTCGCGTTACGCGTTCGCCAGCTCCGACGAGATCGCCGGCAACGTGACGGCCACGCTCGAGCACGGAGACACCATCGCGTTCCGGCGACGAAAGGGCCGAAAAAATACGGTCACCGGCAGCATCGGCGAATCACGGCGCGCGTTCGACGAAAGCGATCTCGCGGGCTTCGTCGGCCAAGCCAACGCTTCCCTCTTCGCGAACGTCTTCGCGTTCGGTCTCGAGGAGCTCGAGCGCGGACAAGAATCGCTGAAGAGCGCGCAGCTCGAATCCGCGATTTACGCGGGCGCGCTCGGCGGCGGTCGCGACGTCAAAGCGATCGCCCAGAGCTTGGATCTGCAAATCGCACAGCTCTTCAAGCCGCGCGGACAAAATCAGCCCATCGCCGAAACGGCCGCGCGCATGAAAGAGCTCGCGGACGCGATCGGCGAGACATCGCTGAAGTCCCGTGATTTCTCGGCTGCCGTGGATCGTGCAGTGGAGCGCAATGCACGCGTCGCCGTGCTCGAGAGAGAGATCGCGGAGCTCCGTGCCGAGCTCGCGCGGGTCGATCGTTTGCTCGTCGGCGCTCCCCTTCTCGATCGCAAACGTGCCTTCGCGAACGAGCTCGCGGAAATTCGAACACCGCACGACCGCCGCCTCGTCGAGCAGGGTCCCGAGGTGCGCGCGTTGGCGCTGGCCGCTCCGGAGATGGCCGAGCTCCGCGTGAAGATCGAGAACGCGGCCGCGAAGAACCAAGGCGAGCGCGACGAGCTCGAAGCCGCTGCGAAGAGCCTGGATTCCGCGTGGGATGCAAAGCGGATTCTGTCGGAGGCGCCGAACGCAGCCGCGCTCGGGAAGCTGCAGGACTTGTCCCGCTCTCGCGCGCGTCTCGAAGCGCGCGAAG
>JAICXU010000069.1 GCA_025934595.1 Polyangiaceae bacterium
GAAAGGTGCAGAATACATCAAAGCACACCTGAAGAAGCCGGTCGCAGCCTTCATCGCTGGTGTCACCGCACCGCCCGGAAAACGAATGGGTCACGCGGGAGCGATCATCGCGGGCGGCAAAGGCACCGCCGCCGAGAAGATGAAGGCGCTGCAAGCGGCGGGCGCGAAGATCGCGCCGACGCCGAGCGACATGGCGTCGACGCTCAAATCGATGATGAGCTGAAAAAAACGGGCAAAAACTAAACGCCGAGCGCGTCGGCCAGGCCGCGAAGTAGCTTCGCGCCGTCACCGCGATACGAGCTGCCGTGCATCAACGCGAGCAGTGATGGCTCGGTCGCGGCGAGCTTCTCGAGGATCGCGCGGGCGCTCTTGTCGACGGCGACGCTCGCGGGCATCGCTTTCCGCATGGCCTCGGCCGGCGAGAGGATCTCCGAATCGGTGACGGGCGGGAGCTTGTCGCCGCCGTGCGTGAAGATGTCGCCGCAAAGAAGCGTCCGCGTCGTCGGCTCGAACAGGTAACCGCACTCCCAATTGTGGGGGAGGTGCGGCGCGTCGAGCCAGCGCACGCGTTTCTTTCCGATCGACATCTCTTCGCCGTCGGCGAGCACGCGCGGCGGTCGATCCGAAAGATCCGCGGAGGTCATCGCGGCGACCGTGCCCATGATCACGCCGGCGTCTTTCGCGATCGCGAGCCACTCGTTCATCGATCCGCACTCGTCGGACTCGATATGCGAGAACGCGAGCCAGCGCAGTTTTTCGGCCTTGCCGAGCACATGGCCGACCGCCTCACGCACGAGCGGAAACATGCTGCGCGGTCCGGTGTGGAAGAGAAGCGGCTCTTCGTCGACGATCAAAATTTGGTTGAACGTGAATCCGCCGGGAAGACCGGAGAATGGCGTGGAGATTCGAAAGATCCCATCGGCGATTTCGTGGACATTGGTGCCAGTGACCTGGTTCGTGATCGACATCTTCTTTCCCCCTTGTTCAAGGTCCTACGACCCGGTTGCGGCCAGACTCCTTCGCGCGATAAAGGCGTTGGTCGGCGATGCGAAGAAGCGTGGCCTTGTCTTTCATGTCGCCGCAGCACGTGAGCGACGCGACGCCGGCGCTCGTGGTGACGGGCACCGTGATTTGCACGGGCGCGCTAGCGCCGGGAGGCTGATGCGTCCACGTGATGGGCACCGACTCGACGGCGACTCGCAAACGCTCCGCCGCCACGCACGCATTCGTGATCGGAATGCCTCGGGCGACGACCACGAATTCTTCGCCGCCGTAACGTGCCAGCAAATCTTCGGTGCGGAGCGTGCGCTGCAGGGTTTGCGCGACGCTCTTCAGAACGGCGTCACCCGCTTGGTGCCCGTACGTGTCGTTCACCTTCTTGAAGTAATCGATGTCGACGATGACGACCGAGAGCTCCGCATTGTGTCGCGTGGCAAACGCGACCTCCGCGTCGAGTCGGTCCTCGAGATGTTTGCGATTGAAGACCTTCGTGAGACCGTCGTAGAGCGCGGCTTCGTAGACGGCCTTCAACGCTTGCTCTTCGGCCTCGTCGAGGAGCGAGAACCGCAGCGTGAGGGTCGCGCCGAAACGAACGCGGTCGCCGTCGCGGAGATGCACGGGGTCGGTGATGCGCACGTCGTTCACCCACGTGCCGTTCGTCGATTTGTTGTCGGCGAGCATGTGCTCCGCCCCCAAGATCACGATCCGCGCGTGCACGCCGGAGATGCTGGGATCGTCGAATCGATACGTGCAGCTCGCATCGCGTCCCAACGTGATGACGTCACCGCGGGTGATCGTGAAGACGCGTCCTGTTTGCGCGCCGCTCGACGACGTGAGGACGGCGCGCGTGCGTCGCGATGTCGGCGACGCGTTGGTGTCGACCACCAGCGTCGCGCGTTGTCGTTGCTCCGGCCCGCCCGTCATGGGTGGATCATGCGGTAGGGTGTCGTGCGTTGTAAAGCCTCGCGGTGCGGCGCGCGAAAACGACGTTCCCGGCGTTTTCGTGCCGCGAGGGATGCATCTATGAGCCATACTTGATGACGATGCGCCGTGCCGCGTTCGCGTTCGGAGCCTTGGCGTGCGCAGGGGCGATCTCGGTCGCGTGTGGCAGTAGCAGTGACGACGCCGGGGCGCCGCTCGACGGCGGCACGGACGGGGACATTTCGGACTCGCACGCCGACGTCTCGCCGATCGCGGACTCGTCGCTGCCCGCGCCGAAGATTCCTCACGTGATCGTGATCGTGATGGAGAACCACTCGTTCGATACGTACTTCGGGCGATATTGCACGGCGCCGGCGGGATCGAATCCCGCGTGCACGACCGGGCCATCTTGTTGCGAAGCCGCGCCGGACGTGGATCCGAATGGCGTCGCGCCGACGACGCTGGACGATGCGCAGAACGGCGGGCGCGATCCCAACCACACGCAAGCGTGCGAGCTCAGTGAAATGAACGACGGTGGAATGGACCGCTACACGATGGGCGCATCGTGCTCGAACGCGGAGAACTTCGCGGTCGCCGCGCCGGACGGTGTCGCCAAGCCGTATCTCGATCTCGCTTCCCAAAATGCGCTGGCGGACCGGTATTTCCAGCCGATCGTGGGGCAGTCGTCGTCGAACGACATGTACTTCGCGGCCGCGAATTGGGTGTTCACCGACAACGCCTACGAGCCCGCCGCGACCGGACATGGTTGCTCCGATCCGTTCGTGCAAACGATCACGTATACCGGCAAGACGACGGTCGCGGACGTCCTCATCGATGCGGGAGTTTCGTTCCGCTACTACGCGATGGGCTTCGATGCGATGTACGCCGTGCCGTACACGGCATGCCCTTCGCCGCCGCCGGACTGTCAGATCAGCGCTCCCACGTTGCCGTGCACCTACGACCCCGGCGACGTGCCGTTCGAGTACTACCAGCAGTTCCAGAACAACCACGCGCTCATGAAGGACTACGACGACGACTTCGTTCCTGCCGTCGCGAACGGAACGTTGCCCGCCGTCTCTTTTCTCAAAGCGGTCACGTACCGCAACGAGCATCCGGGGTACGGCGACACGATCTCGAAAGGCGTGACGTTCTCGACCGGCGTCGTGACGATGATCCAAAATTCGCCGATTTACGCGAAAAATACGCTGATTTTGATCACCTGGGACGAGGGCGGGGGATTCTTCGATCACGTGACGCCGCCCGGGCCGAGCTCGATCGACAACCAGCCGTACGGCACGCGCGTGCCGCTCCTCGCGATCGGAAAATTCGCGAAGAAGAATTACGTGTCGCACGTCGTGATGGAGCACTCGTCGATCGTGAAATTTCTCGAAGAGAATTTCTTGGGAAAGACGGGACAGCTCGGGATGCGCGATACGGTCGTGAACGGAATCGACGATCTCCTCTCCGAGTGAGATCGACGACCGCGGCGTCATCGAGCCCGCGCGACCGATCGAAGCATCCCGCGGATCGTTCATGTCCCTGCGTCTCGAGAGGACGTGAGCTACGTCCTCCGAGGACATAGGGCGCCCGGGCGTTCACCCGTTGCGCCGCAGAAAGTCGACGTGGATCGTCGTCGACCACCGCGAGATCCCATTGGTTTCGCCTTTGCACGACCCGTCGCACGTTTGGAGGATCCCGTGCGGAAACGATTTTTCACGTCTTCTCTTGCAGCGCTCGTCGTCGGCGGTCTCGCGGCGTGTTACGGCGGCGGACAGCTCGGAGGTCCGGACGACCCCAACGGAAACAGCGCGAACCCGGGCGCGGACAGCGGTGAGCCGCAAGGTCCGCTTCCTTTCTTTCCGGATCCTCCGAACGTCTACGTCGCGAAGGTGAAGAATCTTCTCGTGGGCCTCGGCCCGACGGACGACGAAATTCAGGAAGTGACGGCCGATCCGACGCAGCTCGGATCGCTCGTCGACGGATGGATGCAAATGCCGGAGTACCAGACGAAGATGCTCCGCTTCTTCGAGCTCGCGTTCCAGCAGACGCAGATCGGCGCGAGCGACTTCAACAACCAGCTCAATTCGGGGCAGCTCCAGCTCGACACCAACACGACGACGCAGCCTCTGATGGTCCAAGACCAACAAGAGGTTTTCGCGCGAACGATGCTGCAGCTGGCCTCGACGAATCAGCCGTTCAACCAGTCGCTGTCGACGCAGTCCTACATGATGACGACGGCGACGCGCATTTTTTATGCGCTCACCGACGTCTGGCAGCTGAACGACAACGTGCAGGGCTTTACGGATTCGTTCGCGAACGCCAATCCTACCCTCAACATCACGGTCGAGAGCACGACCGCTATTCCACTCTCACAGACGCTCGATCCCACAGATAGCGCTCACTACATGCATTGGTACGACCCGGGATATTCGGCGAGCGGATGCACGACGGCCACGTTCACCGCGCGAGCGAACAACCTCTACGACATCATTCTCGGATCGATCCCGGTCTCCGGCGCCTGCAAAGCGGTGCGGACGAACGGGCAGCTCACGACGAACGATTTCAGTGATTGGACGATGGTGAAAATTCGGCCGCCGAGCGGCGCGGAGAAGCCGTCGAATTTTTACGATCTCGTCGCGCTCCGAAGCGCGCCCGCTTCGGATTTGGTGCTGAAACGGCCTTACGTGGGGTTCTTCACGACGCCCGCATTTTTCGCGAATTGGCAGACCAACGCCAGCAACGAGATGCGCGTCACACTGAACCAAACGCTCATCGTGGCGACGGGCGCGCAGATCGATGGCACCGATACCACGACGCCGACGAGCACGCCGGGCCTCGATTCGACGCACGCGGTCGGTCCGTGCGTGGGCTGTCATCAGCTGCTCGATCCGACGCGCTCGATCTTCGCGTCGACGTTCTCTTGGTATTACGGAACGCCGCAACCGGATCCCACGTTCGCGAGTGAGCCCGGTAAGTTCATTTTCGAGGGTGTGCAGCAGCCGGTGTCGACCATCTACGATTTCGCGAGCACGTTGAGCAATCATCCTCTCGTCGCGTCCGCGTGGGCGCAGAAGCTTTGCTACTACTTCGACTCCGAAGCGTGCGTGGACACCGATCCCGAGTTTCAACGGATCGTCACCTTGTTTCAGACTTCGGGATACTCGTGGAACGCGCTCGTCAAGGCGATGGTGACCTCACCCATCACGACGCACGCATCGTCGACCACCACGGCGACGACGAACGGCGAGATCGTCGGAGTCTCACGACGCGATCACATCTGCGCCGCGCTCAATGCGCGCATCGGATTCCAAGATATTTGCGGCCTCAACGCCGCGCTCCCGGACCAGTCCAGCAAAGCGGCTCTCGCGATCGTGCCTGGATTACCCTCGGACGGTTACGGCCGAGGGAGCACGGAGCCGGTTCTTCCGAACGATCCGTCGCTTTTTTATCGCGCGGGCCTCGAGAATTTTTGCGAGCAGATCGCGGCGCTCGTCGTCGATCCGAAAAATCCGATCGCGGGCGTCAAGACCTGGGTGAGCACGGATCCCGACACGGCCGTGTCGGACTTCGTCGGCATCTTGATGGGGGTTCCCGACGCCGACCCTCGCTACGGCGATCTCAAGAACGCATTGAGCTCCCACTACACGGCGGCGCTCGCGGACGTGCAAGACGGTGGTGTGAAGACGACGCCGACCGAAGCCCTCCAATCGACGTTCATCGCGGCTTGCTTGGCACCTTCACTCGATTCGATGGGGATGTGAGGACACGATGAATCACGTATCTCGCAGACAAGCTCTTCTCACGATGCTCTTCGGTGCGGGTGGCATCGGCCTCCGTGCGCTGGCGACGGGAATCCCCGCCTCCGTTCTCATGAATCCACGACGAGCGCTCGCGGATCCGAGCACATGTCCCGACCCGACGAAAGCGCAGTTCGTGATCTTGAGCACGTCGGGCGGAGGCGATCCCATCAACGCGAACGCGCCGGGCACGTATGGCGACGCGGGCATCGTGCATGCGACTCCCGGCGATGGATCGATGAACGCCACGAATTTCTCGCTCGGCGGCAATGCCGTGACGGCGGCCAAACCTTGGGCGCCGACGACGAACGGTGGCGCGATGAACCAAGCCTCGCTCGATCGCGCCGTATTTTTCCATATGGCGACGAACACTCCGATTCATCCTCAAGAGCCGCAAGTCCTCCAGTTGATGGGCGCGACACCACAGCACGAAATGCTTCCCTCGCTCTTGGCGAAGGCGACCGCGCCGTGTCTCGGGACCATCCAAACGCAGCCCGTGTGCATCGGCGCAGCAGGCCCCGCCGAGGCAATCCAGTACGCCGGCTCTCCGCTGCCGATCATTCCACCGATGGCTCTCAAAGATACGCTCACGAATCCCGCCGGCCCGCTCACGAATTTGCAAGGCCTGCGCGATCAGACGATGAATCAAATCTACCAGGTCTATCGCAATGCCGGCACGCCGTCCCAGCAGCAATACATCGATCGGCTCGTTCTCTCGCAGCAGCAAGCGCGCAACCTCAACATCGATCTCTTGAATCAGCTCGCCAACCTCAGCACGAGCGATCCGGTGCTCGCGCAAATCCAGGCGGCGGTGATCTTGGTGCAGCTCAAAGTAGCTCCCGTCATCACCATCCACATACCGTTCGGCGGCGACAATCACAGCGACGCGGGTTTCGCGAACGAAATCGCGCAAACGATCTCGGGCGTCGGGTACATCGAGAGCCTCATGACCGCTTTGAGCGCGGCGGGCGTACAGGACAGCGTGACGTTCATGACGCTCAATGTCTTCGGTCGCACGATCGCGAAGAGCAATCCCACGAACGCAGGGGGACGTGGCCACAACGCGAATCATCACGTTTCGGTGGTGATCGGCAAGCCTTTCAAAGGTGGCGTCATTGGAGGGGTTGCTCCCGTCGGCAACGACTACGGGTGCACGGGTATCAATGCGTCGACTGGAGCGGTGGGAACCGACATCGTCGCGGGCGACACGCTTGCTTCGTTCGGAAAGACGATGCTCCAAGCCGTGGGCGGCGATCCCACGCAAATCACGGGCGGACAGGTGGTCGCTGGCGCGCTGGTGTGAGCCTCATGTGAGATCAGGGGAAGTCGATCGGGAAGAGCAAGCTCTGTGAGGTCCATTGGATCCCACCGTCTTCGCTCGGCTTGAACTGTTGCCACGCGCCCCAGTAGTAAGTCTTCCCCGACGTCACTCCGCCGCCGTTTCCATAACCGCCGTCGAAGCTCGCCGTCGTCGCCGTTCCGAATCCGCTCGCCCAGAGAGGATCGTTGCCGGCGATGTTGGTGCCCGCAATCGAGGCTTGCGTCTTGCTGGAACCCGGCGAGAGGCTCCACGTGAACGTGACGGGCAGAGTCGCGCTGCCACCCGTCGGGGTCATCATTGCGTAATCGGATTCGGGATATTCGATGTCGGCTGGATCCAGCGTGACGTCGCTCGAGCCGACCACGTAACCGCCGCGGATCGTGCCGACGCTCGGGGTCGAATACGGATCTGGATATCCGCCGTCTGGAATCGCCAAGTAAAAAGGGTATTTCACGACGATCGATTGTTGCCCGGCTGCGACGGGAAAGTCGAACGTGCCGTCCGCGCGGCTCTCGGCGTAGTTCGCGGTGCCATGCTCCGACAGGACCGCGCCGCCCGGCTTCAGGAGCTCACCGACTTCGAGATCGATTCCATAGCAAGGCTGCGGTGCGCCCGCGTACGCCACTTTGCCTCTCACATGGTAGATCGTGGGCTGCGTTTGCGGAACCGTGAGAACCGAAACGGATCTTGGGAGTGGGGAGCCGGTCGGTGGCGGCATGAAGCTCGGGTTTCGTTGATCATCCAAAAAGACCGTCGCCGCTCTCATGACGCCGTCGGTATCTCCCTTGACCTTGAAGACGTACGGGTAGCCGGCCGCGTTGTCGGGAATGGCTTTCGTGCCGGTGAACGTCCCGGTGCCGTCGTCGGTCAGTGTGAGAAACGAAGCGCTCCAATCGCTGGCCTGGCCATTTTGGCTCAAATAGACATCGACCGAGGTCACGCCCGGCCACTGCGGCCGAAAGCAGAAGCTCGCCTGACCATGGGTGCCGGTGATCGCAGGACAGTCGTTTGGAGCGAATGCGGTCGTGGTCGTCACGCAGGAAATTGCAATCGGTGAGATTCCCGAATCGCCGCCGCTACCGCCGTCGGCGAGCGTGCCGCCATCGCCCGCGACCGCCGCGTCATTCGCGCCCGCTCCCGACTCGTCGCTCGTGCCCGGGCCCACGTCATTGGCGGACTCACCCGAGCAACCGACGTACGCGAGCGCAGCGACGCATGACGCGAGCGACAAAGCGAGACGAATCGATTTCCTACGAAGAGCACGCATGTTCGGTGCGTCGCAAGCATCGTTCCGTTCGAAGCTGCAGAAAATGGCTCGATTTCGCGATACCGAGCCACGTCCTCGGAGGCCACCCCGAACGGTGCGGACGTTGCTAGGATGGCGTGCCGTGCCGGTAGAAGACGACATCGAGACCGAGCTCTTGCCGACGTCGGCGTCGACGCCGGGGTCGTCTGCGTCGTTCGTTCTGACCGTCGTCGAAGGTCCCGACCGCGGCAAGAGCTTCACCCTCGACGGCTCGATGCCCGCGCGTGTGTTCGTCGGGCAGAGCCCGGCATGTGAGATCCGTCTTACCGATCCGATGGTCTCGCGCCGACATCTCGCGCTGGATCTGGCGGATCAAGAGCTCCGCATCACCGATCTCGGATCTACCAATCGCACCTACGCCAACGGCATCGTGATCTCCGAAGCGTATCTACAAGGAGGCGAGGTGGTGCGCGTCGGGTCGAGCATCTTGCGCGTCGATCGCGAAGAGCGCGCCGTCGCGGCGCAGGTCTCGTCTGCCACGAGCTTCGGACGCGTCATCGGCTCGAGTATCGAGATGCGACGCCTGTATCCGCTCTGCGAGCGGGTCGCGCAGAGCGACATCTCGGTCGTCATCGAAGGCGAGACGGGCACGGGAAAAGAGGTGCTCGCCGAATCCATCCACGAGCAATCGGCCGGCGCGTCCGGTCCCTTCGTCGTCTTCGATTGCACCGCCGTGCCGCCGAATTTGCTGGAAAGTGAGCTGTTCGGCCACGAGCGAGGCGCATTCACCGGTGCCTTGCAAACGCGGCGCGGCGTCTTCGAGCAAGCGCACGGCGGCACGCTCTTCATCGACGAGATCGGCGATCTCGACATCTCATTGCAACCAAAGCTCTTACGCGCGCTGCAACGATCCGAGATTCGGCGCGTCGGCGGCGACCGATGGATCCCCGTCGACGTGCGCATTCTCGCAGCCACGCGGCGTGATCTCGATCGTGAGGTCGTCGCC